>JAZRNR010000083.1:0-3721 GCA_045648305.1 Acutalibacteraceae bacterium | reverse complement strand
GGTTCTTGTAGGTGCAAATTCGCCTAACTTATGACCAACCATATCCTCTGTTACATATACAGGAACATGTTTGCGTCCATCATGAACAGCAAATGTGTGGCCGACAAAGTCAGGGAAGATTGTGGAGCTGCGGCTCCAAGTTTTGAGAACGATTTTTTCGCCCTTTTCGTTCATTTCCTGTACTCTAGCGAGCAACTTAGGCTGCACGAAGGGGCCTTTCTTTATGCTTCTGCCCATTATCTTTATCTCCTTTCGACTTATTTGCCGTTACGACGTCTAACGATAAGTTTGTTTGATGCCTTCTTAGTGTTACGAGTCTTGTAACCGAGAGCAGGCTTGCCCCAAGGTGTAACAGGACCCGGACGGCCGATGGGTGACTTACCTTCACCACCACCGTGGGGGTGATCGTTCGGGTTCATTACAGAACCGCGGACTGTCGGTCTCCAACCCATATGACGTTTTCTACCGGCTTTACCGATCTTAACGTTTTCGTGGTCAACATTGCCAACCTGGCCGATTGTAGCCATACAACCAACAGGAACCTTACGAAGTTCGCCTGAAGGAAGTCTGAGAAGAGCGTAATCGCCTTCCTTAGCCATCAACTGAGCTGCGTTACCTGCTGCTCTTGCAAGCTGACCGCCGCGGCCGGGATAAAGCTCAACATTGTGAATGAATGTACCTGTGGGGATGTTGATAAGAGGAAGAGCGTTGCCCGGCTTGATATCAGCGTTCGGACCAGCCATAACCTTATCGCCAACCTTGAGGCCAGCAGGTGCAAGGATGTAGCTCTTTGTGCCGTCCTCATACTTGATGAGAGCGATGTGAGCTGAACGGTTAGGATCGTACTCGATTGTTGCAACTTCTGCTGCTACATCGAACTTTGTACGCTTGAAGTCGATAACACGGTACTTTCTACGGTTAGCGCCACCGCGGTGACGAACTGTGATTCTACCATAGCTGTTACGACCTGATTTATTCTTCAGAGGTTCGAGGAGGCTCTTCTCAGGAGCTACCTTTGAAAGCTCTGAATAATCTGTAACCGACATGCCTCTGCGTGCGTTTGTTGTCGGCTTGTAGACTTTGATCGACATTTAAATCACACTCCTTAATAAGCGGCTTCGCGGAGTATGTCGAACTCCATACATTACCGCCGGAATTTAGATCTTTAGATTATTCGTGGTTGATTACATCATACCATCGAAGAACTCGATGGTCTTAGAATCTTCTGTAAGAGTAACGATCGCCTTCTTCCAGGAAGCTGTAAAGCCCTGTGACATACCCTGTCTGCGGAGCTTACCGAGGCAGTTGATTGTGTTAACCTTAGCTACCTTTACGTTGAAAAGCTCTTCAACAGCTTTAGCAATCTCGATCTTGTTAGCAGTCTTAGCAACTGAGAATGTGTACTTCTTTTCAGCTGTGCCAAGCATACTCTCTTCTGTGATAATCGGACGGAGGATGATGTCCTGTGCTAACTTACTCATGCATATACCTCCTCAATCTTTGCGATGCCGTCCTTGAGGACAACCATTGTATCGCAGTTAAGAATGTCATAAACATTCAATGTGTTAACAGTAGCAACCTTTGCACCTGCAATGTTTCTTGCGCTTCTGTAAAGAACATCGTTGTTCTCAGGAAGAACAAGAAGAACCTTCTTGCCTGTTTCAAGAGCTGCGAAAACCTTAACAACTTCCTTAGTCTTGATAGCGTCAAGCTTGAACTCGTCAAGAACTACAAGCTCATCAGCAGCAACCTTTGAAGAGAAAGCTGACTTCATAGCAAGTCTTCTTACCTTCTTGTTGATTGAGAAGCCGTACTCTCTCGGCTTCGGGCCGTGAGCGATACCACCGTGTGTCCACTGCGGAGCTCTTGTTGAACCCTGACGAGCACGACCTGTGCCCTTCTGTCTCCAAGGCTTCTTGCCGCCGCCGCTAACCTCTGAGCGTGTACGGGTTGACTGTGTGCCCTGACGCTGATTTGCCAAATAATTTACTACGCAAAGGTGCATAGCAGATGCATTCGGCACGATTCCGAAAACTGACTCTGCAAGAGCAAGGTCGGAAACCTTTTTACCGTTCATATCGAAAACTGATACATTAGGCATACTTTAAACTCTCCTTCCGTTACGCTTTCTTGGCATTAGCGATAACAACGATGCCGCCCTTAGGACCGGGAATTGCGCCCTTAACAGCGATGAGGTTGTTTTCAGCATCAACCTTAGCAATAGTTAAATTCTGAACTGTTGTGCGGTCTACACCGTAGTGACCAGCCATCTTCTTTCCTTTGAAGATTCTGGCAGGGTCGATAACACCGAGTGAACCGCCGTGTCTTGCAACAGGACCTGTACCGTGTGACTCTCTGAGTCTTGCGAAGTTCCAACGCTTGATTGTACCTGCTGTACCGTGACCCTTGCTTGTGCCGATAACGTCAACCTTCTCGCCAACTTCGAAAATGTCAGCCTTGAGAATGTCACCTACGTTAACGTCTGCGATGTTTTCAAGACGGAATTCCTTGAGAACCTTCTTGGGAGCTACACCGCTCTTGTCAAAGTGACCCTTCATGGGTTTGTTGACTCTTGATACCTTCTGATCGCCGAAACCAACCTGAACAGCTTCGTAGCCGTCATTCTCGATTGTTTTCTTCTGAACGATCACGTTCGGACCTGCTTCAACGACTGTTACGGGTACTACGTTACCTTTTTCGTCGAAGATCTGTGTCATACCGATTTTCTTTCCGATAAGACCTTTTTTCATTATGTTTTCCTCCTTGTTAGGTTATTGGTTGGCAACTGCGCCAACTTGACCTGTGAGCGTCACAGATTAAAGCTTGATTTCAATCTCTACGCCTGCAGGAAGCTCAAGACCTCTCAAAGCATCAACTGTTTTAGCTGACGGTCTGATGATGTCGATAAGCCTTTTGTGTGTGCGCTGTTCGAACTGCACCCTGGAGTCCTTGTACTTGTGAACAGCACGAAGAATTGTAACAACTTCCTTCTCTGTCGGGAGAGGAACAGGACCTGAAACCTGAGCGCCTGTACGCTTTGCAGTTTCTACGATCTTTTCCGCTGCCTTGTCAACAAGGTTGTGGTCATAACCCTTCAATCTGATTCTGATTTTTCCCTTTACTGCCATGATTCTGCCTCCTTATAAATTTGGCGGGCAACGTCTAAAACCTATTCTTGCAACGTGTCCGGGTGTTTCCACTCGCCACATTTAAAAACCGGAAATGGGTTAGTTTCCGGGAAAGTGCATTTAAAGGTTTTAAACGCACATACATACACAGATCCGCAAAAGGGAAGCGGACCCGGTCTGTAGGTTATTCGATCGCCCGGTTTTAAATCGGACATACTCCGCGAGAATTCCCGACCTCGATGGGCCGCCACCTCTCACATCAACGCATATCTACGCACTTTGCTACATAATAACATAGCATGCTCGAGTATGATACCACACATTTCCCGATAAATCAAGTGTTTTTTGAAAAATTTTTGAATTTTTTCAAAATAATTTTTCAGGTGGTTTCTGAGCATACTTTACCTTGTTTTTTATTGCAAATTTTCCTGTGTTTTCAGCACGCTATATATTATATTATAAAATGTATACGAAATCAAGTGTTTTTTTGCACTTATGCAACACTTTGTCGCATATTGATGTTTGACATTTTTTTTGAATGAATATATAATATATGCGACTATGAGATATTATGTCTAAAATTATTTGAGGAG
>JAZRNR010000082.1:0-6379 GCA_045648305.1 Acutalibacteraceae bacterium | reverse complement strand
CAGCATCCGCAGCGCAGATTGCAGCCTTGGGTGAATACAACAAAGCGTATTCCCGGTCCGTCAATTGCGCCGAGGCTTTGAAACGAATGAATTATACCTTTCATATTGCTTCGTGGAAGGTACGGCTGATAACTTCTCTCTGCTGTTCTCTTGAAAGTTTGTTGAAGTTAACAGCATAGCCCGAAACTCTGATAGTAAGGTTGGGATATTCTTCGGGGTTTTCGTAAGCCTTCATCAGTGTTTCTCTGTTGAGAACGTTAACGTTGATGTGATGTGCCTTCTTTGAGAAGTAGCCGTCAAGGATTGAAACGAGGTTTGAATATCTTTCCTCATCCGTATGACCGAGAGTGTCGGGTGTGATTGAGAATGTATTTGAAACACCGTCACGGCAATCGTCGTAGCTGATTTTTGCAACAGAGTTGAGTGATGCGAGTGCACCGTTTTCCTCACGGTTGTGCATCGGGTTTGCACCGGGAGCGAACGGTCCACCATCGCCTCTGCCGTCGGGAGTAGCTGCTGTATTCTTTCCGTACATAACGTTTGATGTGATTGTAAGAACAGAAAGTGTATGAATAGCATTTTTATATGTCGGTGTCTTACGAAGCTCGGTAATAACCTTGTGTGTCATATCCTTTGCAATAAGGTCAACTCTGTCGTCATCGTTGCCGTATTTCGGAAATTCACCGATGGTTTCAAATCCTTCAATGTAACCGTTAGTGTTGCGGATGGGACGTACCTTTGCATACTTGATTGCAGAAAGCGAGTCAGCTACAACTGAAAGACCCGCAATACCAAAAGCCATAAAGCGTTCAACATCTGTGTCGTGAAGAGCCATCTGTGTCTTTTCGTAAGCATACTTGTCGTGCATATAGTGAATTACGTTCATTGTGTTAACGTAAAGATGCATAAGCCATTCGATGTATTTGTCAAAGCGCTTCATTACAGAATCAAAATCGAGTGAAGTGCCTTCAATGACGCTCATCTGCGGACCGATATGCATTTCGCTTGATGTGTCATAACCACCGTTGAGAGCGATAAGAAGAAGCTTTGCAAGGTTGCAACGAGCACCGAAGAACTGCATCTGTTTACCGATTTTCATAGCTGAAACACAGCAGGCAATAGCGTAGTCATCACCGTAAATCGGTCGCATAACATCGTCGTCTTCATACTGGATGGAGTCTGTGTCAACAGAAACCTTGGCACAGAAACGCTTGAAACCTTCAGGAAGAGAGGTTGACCAGAGAATTGTGATGTTAGGTTCGGGAGATGAACCGAGAGTATAGAGTGTGTTAAGAAGACGGAAGCTGTTCTTTGTAACAAGGCTTCTGCCGTCTTCGCCCATACCGCCGACAGCTTCTGTGATCCACATCGGGTCACCGCCGAAAAGCTCATTATATTCCTGAGTTCTGAGGTGACGGGCAACACGGAGTTTGATAACGAAATCGTCCATCAATTCCTGAGCTTCTTTTTCAGTAAGAGTTCCGTTTGCGATGTCGCGCTCAATATAAATATCAAAGAAAGTGCTTACACGACCGAGGGACATTGCTGCACCGTTCTGCTCTTTGATTGAAGCAAGATAAGCAAAGTAAGTCCACTGAATTGCTTCACGGGCATCCTTTGCAGGCTCGGAAATGTCGTAGCCGTACATAGCTGCCATTTCTTTCATAAAACCGAGGAAAGTGATCTGCTGGAAAAGCTCTTCGGTAAGACGGATTGTATCTGCATTGAAGTTGCCGTTTGCCATAGCAGCTTTATCGGCTTTTTTAGCTTCAATAAGACGGTTTACACCGTACAAAGCAACTCGTCTGTAGTCACCGATGATACGGCCTCTTCCGTAAGCATCGGGAAGACCTGTAATAACGTGAGAACGTCTTGCTGCACGCATTTCGTCTGTATATGCTCTGAAAACACCGTCGTTATGGGTTGTTCGGTACATAAAGCCTTCTTCAACTTTGTCGCTGAGTTTATAACCGTAAGCCGCACAAGCCTGACGTACCATACGAATACCGCCAAAAGGATTAACACCGCGCTTAAGAGGCTTATCTGTCTGAAGACCTACAATAATTTCATTTTCTTTGTCGATATATCCGGGAATGTAGCTTGTTAAAGACGAAGCATGTTCTGTATCGATGTCAAGGACACCGCCCTTTGCACGTTCCTGTCTGAAAAGCTCCTGAACCTTTGCCATAAGGCTGTCAGTACGCTCGGTAGCCCCTGAAAGGAAAGAATCGTCTCCGCAATATTCCTTGTAGTTAGTCTGGATAAAGTCGCGGACGTTGATTTCGTCCTGCCATAATCCACCGTTAAATCCGTTCCAATTTTCGTGTCTCATATTTATCACTCCTTGAATAGAAAACAATAACCTTTTGTCATCCCGAAAAGGGAGATGTCACAAAGTGACAGAGGGGTAAAAAACAAAAATGGACAAATCAGCGTTAACTGACTTGCCCAGACGGTCGGCTGTTTGCCAATTGCATTCCCTTGCGGTAATCCGCTGATCCGTCAGTCATGCAATGGTTTAATTTGTACATTTATTGTATAATATTTTGTGCGATTTGTCAACTATGGAAGCAAAGAAAAGTTTGACAATAAACATCATATATTTTTTGAAAATATAATGCAAAAAGCCGACAGAAAAATCTGTCGGCTTTGGTTGATATTAAACTTTTCCCGGGAAAAGTCTGAATGTAAAGTTGAATTCTTTATCAAGAAGTCTGTACTTATCAAGACTCTTCGGTCCGCAAGATGCCGAGCCTGCACTGAGATTCTTATAATCAAGGCTGAGAACGGTTTCCTTAAGCGGTTCAAGCTCGTAGTCGTGCTTTGCTTCGTGAATCATATTTGCTGTGAAGTGCTGTGCATTGACACTGAAAGACTCAAAGATTTCAGGTGTGCAATAAATGCCGATTCCGTCAGCGTTTCTGATTTCTGCCCACTTTGTGCCGTAGTGAGATGAGTTCTCCTGCGGACGTACATAGTGTTCAAAGTTGTCTGTAACAGTTGTTTCGAACTTGTCAACATAGGTTGAAAGGTTCTTGTCGATATAGCTTTCGTGAGGTCCGTAACCGAAGAAGCTGAAGCTCTCGAATCCTTCAGGCATTGTAAGCTGTAAACCGATCTTCGGAAGAACTTCGATTCCCTCGGTAGCTGTACCGTTAACGTTGATAAGCACAGCACCGTCAGCAAGGAAGGTGTAAACCATAGTGCCTCTGAAAACAGGGTCGTATGTGTAAGCACCGAGTGACATCTTAACCGTTACTTCAACCTTGCTGTCAGATTTTTCGGTGATTTCCGCACTGTAAGTCTTCTGTCTGAGAATGTTAAGGCCGATTGATTTCCACTGCTCAGCATAAACAACGTCGTTATCTGTCGGAGCTCTGTAAAGGCTCATTTCAACAGGCTTGGTGATAAGATCTGTATCATTGTACTTGATTGTTTCGAGTCTTCCGTAAGGCTTGTCAAATACATAGCTGTTTGAGCCTGCTGAGATTCTTATGTATCTGTCGTCTTCATCAACTTCAACGGTGCCTTCAGGAACAGGAGATTCATTAACATCTGCATTTGAAAGGCAGAACTGCTTCAATCCACACTCGTGACCGGCAGGAGCCCAGGGCTTGTCTGTTTTGTTATAGAATCTTAATGTGAGATAGCAGTTTCCGTTAAACTCATAGTCTGACGTATTGAAGAGAGCGAAGTCGTTGGATTCTCTCGGCATAAGCATAAGGCCTGAAATTTCACCCTCGGCAACAAGCTCACCGTCAGCTTTGATGTCCCATTTTACATAGATATCGTCAAGACCCTTAAAGAAAAGACGGTTTTTGATTTTTACGGAGCCGTTACCATTGTAATCAACAAAGAACGGCTGATAAGCGATTTTTGCTTCCTTAAAGCCGGTATGCGGAGTTCTGTCGGGATAAACAAGACCGTCAACGCAGAAGTTTCTGTCGTTGGGGAAGTCGTTGAAATCTCCACCGTAGGTGTAGTTGTATCCGCCTTTTCCGTCGGGAATTGCAACGGAATGGTCTGTGTATTCCCAGATACAGCCTCCGACAAATCTGTCGTCGCTTTCAATAAGCTCCCAGTAATCTCTGAGGTCTCCGGGGCCGTTACCCATTGCGTGACAGTATTCACAGAGATAGAAGGGCTTTTTACCTTTTTTCTTGTTTTTAAGTATTTTGTGGCAATCCTCGATTGAAGGGTACATATAGCTTTCAACATCTGAAACATCGGTAAAGTTTTTCTTTCCGCGTTCACTGTATGAGTAGTTTGCACCTTCGTAGTGGATGATTGCGTCAGATTTTCTTCCCTTGATATAATCGCGCATTGCACGGTGGTTGTCACCACAGCCGGATTCGTTACCGAGTGACCAGAAGATTACGCATGCACGGTTTTTATCACGCTCAAACATTCTCTTTGCTCGGTCAACGTATGCTTCCTTCCAATCGGGACCCTGAGAAAGCTCACTCCAGAAGTTAATCCAACCAACTTGACCGTACGGCTCGTCTTTGGGTGTACGGCAGATTCTTGCTGCTGCTCCGTGAGTTTCAATATCAGCTTCGTCAACAACGAGGAAGCCGAGCTCATCACACATTTCAAGAAGACGTGGGTCGTTGGGATAGTGAGATGTTCTTATTGCGTTAACATTGTGACGTTTAAGGATATATAAATCCTCGAGCATATGCTCAACGGGAGTTGCGTGACCTAAGAAGGGGTGTGAATCGTGACGGTTTACACCGCGGATTTTGAACTTCTGTCCGTTAAGATAAAGAATAGAGTTTTTGATTATAAGCTCTTTTATACCGATTTTTGCAAGAATTGTTTCGTCAGAAACATCAAGATAAAGGCTGTAAAGAAGCGGTTCTTCATCGTTCCAGAGGACGGGATTGTCAATTTTAATTTTGATTTTGTTGTCCTTGCTTTCACCTGAAGCAACAATATCACCATGAGGTGAAATAAGTCTGTAATCAACATTTCTGTCGCCAAAAACCTTGAGGTCAACATCTATTGTGCAGCGTGAACGCTTTTTCTTGAATTCGGTTTTAACGAAGAAGTCTTCAATTCGTCCTCTTCTGCTTCTTTCAAGAATATATACCTCACGGAAAATACCGCTCATTCTCCACATATCCTGGTCTTCAAGATATGTACCGTCGCACCACTTAAGAACAAGAACGGCAATACGGTTTTTACCTGTGTGAACATATTCGGTGATGTTGAACTCACTTGTCATATGGCTTACCTGGCTATAGCCGACAAACTTACCGTTTATCCAGAGGTAGAAGCAGGAATCAACACCTTCAAAGTTGAGGAAAAGATCACGTGTGATCATATTCTCATCAATATCAAAATCACGGATATAAATACCGCAGGGATTTTCATCGGGAACATGAGGCGGATCAAGCGGAATAGGATAGTTGATGTTTGTGTAATTCGGCTTGTCATAATCCTTATCAAGTGCCATCTGCCAGTTCATCGGAACCTTGATTTTGTCATATGCTGAGTCAATCTCAAAATCTTCAGCGTAGAAGCCGTCTTCAACATCTACAAGGCTTGAATGGAACTTGAAATCCCATTCACCGCAAAGAGAATGGAAGTATTTTGACTCTGAACGCGGGAAATCAACGCTTTTGTCATCGTGATAGGGGATGAAATAAGCTCTCGGTTCTTCACATCCGTAGTGAAGAACATCAAGACTTTTATGATAATCGGGTAACTTTATCATTTTTTAACCTCCGTTTATAATTCAATCTTGGCTTTTCGTGAATTTATTCCGTAGAAAATTGTCGGATCAAATTTCGGTTTTCTTGAATAAGTGTAAAGACCGTTCTGCTCCTGCTCAATATCATAAAGCTGAGTGTAGCAGAAACCGAAGATGTATTCGTTGTCAAGAAGCGGATCAGTCAATCCCTGATAACGCTCAATGAACTCATACTTGTTTTTCGGTGCGTTGCCGTAACCCCAGGCGTTCTGATTGCTCTGATCAACAGACCACTGTATACCACCGTATTCACTGACGAAGAGAGGTTCGCCTTTATAAGTCTGTCTTTCAGCGTGCTGGTCAAAAATCTTGCCTTCACCTGCATTCACGTAGAATGTCTTGAACACTTCAGGATCCTGTTCGTAGTTATGCACGTCAAAAATTTCACCTGTAACGTGGAAGTTACCGCTTACGTCAATACACGGACGCGTCGGATCATATGCCTTTGTTACATCGTGAATCATCTTGAGCGCAGCATCGTGTTGTTTTCTGCCGTCGTAGTCCCATGTTTCGTTGAACGGACACCAACCTACGATTGACGGATGGTTGAAGTCTCTTTCAAGCTCTTCAAGCCATTCGGGAAGAACGCTGTAAACAATATTGGGGTTCGAAGAGTCAAGACCC
>JAZRNR010000081.1:0-34893 GCA_045648305.1 Acutalibacteraceae bacterium | reverse complement strand
GTTATCGTCCTTGCGGCACAGAAGCACGGTCTTGAAATTGCCGAATACACACCGCTTCAGGTTAAGCAGAGTGTTGTCGGCTACGGCAGAGCAGAAAAAAAGAAGTCGGAGGCCAAGCGGTCTTAGGAAGACAAGAAATCTACTCAACTCCTTGGCTCACAGAACGACATGGCTACGATCCGACTTGTTATCGTCCTTGCGGCACAGAAGCACGGTCTTGAAATTGCCGAATACACACCGCTTCAGGTTAAGCAGAGTGTTGTCGGCTACGGCAGAGCAGAAAAAAAGCAGGTTCAGGAAATGATGCGTATGATGCTCAAGCTTGAAAAAGTGCCTAAGCCTGACGATACAGCCGATGCTCTTGCAATGGCTATCTGCCATGCACACACAAGCGGTTCGCTCGTGGGCAAGCTTAAAAAATATTATTAAAGAGGTGAAAAGCGATGATATATTCATTAACAGGTGAAATCATAGCCGTTGATCAGAACGGTTTTGCAATTCAGACCGGCGGTGTTGCATTTTTCTGCTTTTCAACTATGAATACTTTACAGAAAGTCGGAATGAAAGGTTCAAAAGCAACGGTTTTTACTTATATGAACGTCCGTGAAGATGCGATTGAACTGTACGGATTTTACACTTCAAACGAGCTTGATGCATTCAAACAGCTTATAACAGTTTCGGGTGTCGGTCCGAAAGCCGCACTTGCAATACTTTCTGTTATGACTCCCGATCAGCTTGCTTTGAATATCGCTTCGGGCGATGCAAAGGCTATTACAAAGGCTCAGGGTGTCGGAACAAAAATCGCACAGCGAATTGTGCTTGAACTTAAAAATAAATTCTCAACAGACCTTACTCAGGAGCAGACAGACATTGTTGCGGCAATTCAGTCGGCAGACACATCTGCAGATCTTTCCGAAGCAATCGAAGCTCTTATTCAGCTCGGTTACAGCCGTTCAGAAGCGGCTGCAGCAGTCAGTAAGCTGGATAAATCCCTCTAGGTAGAGGATATGATCCGTCTTGCTCTGAAGTCGTTGATTTAAGGAGGTATTCACGTGGACGAAATGGATTACGAAAGCAGAATAGTTGCCCCTGAATATCTTGATATGGACTCCGATGTTGAACGTCAGCTTCGTCCGAGGTCAATTGACGAATATATCGGTCAGTCAAAAGCTAAGGAAAACCTTTCAATTTATATAGAAGCCGCAAGGCACAGAGGCGAGCCTCTTGACCACGTTTTGCTCTACGGCCCTCCGGGTCTTGGTAAAACAACGCTTGCAGGAATCATCGCAAACGAAATGGGAGTTAACTTCCGAGTGACATCGGGTCCTGCGATTGAAAAACCGAAAGATCTGGCGGCACTTCTTACGAATCTTAATGAAGGCGATGTTCTTTTCATCGATGAAATTCACCGTATGAACAGAAGCGTTGAAGAGGTTCTTTATCCTGCGATGGAGGACAATGCACTCGATATAATCATCGGTCAGGGTCCTTCGGCAAGAAGTATCAGAATCGATTTGCCGAAATTCACACTCGTCGGTGCAACAACACGAGCAGGTCAGCTCAGTGCACCGCTTCGCGACCGTTTTGGTGTTGTGTTAAGGCTTGAACTTTACTCTCCCGAGGAGCTTTCAAGCATAGTGAAACGAAGTGCGGGAATTTTAAGAATAGATATTGACGAAGAAGGTGCACTGCAGATTGCATCACGTTCAAGAGGAACTCCGCGAATTGCGAACAGACTTCTTAAAAGAGCACGTGACTTTGCACAGGTTCTTGCAGACGGAATTATCACGGGCGAAAGTGCAGACCTTGCGCTCAACCGTCTTGAGGTTGACCCTCTCGGACTTGACTCGATAGACAGACTTCTTCTTACTTCAATGATAAGGAATTACAACGGAGGCCCCGTAGGCCTTGAAACAATCGCTGCTGCAATCGGCGAGGAAGCAATAACAATAGAGGACGTATGTGAACCCTATCTTATGCAGATAGGTTTCTTATCACGAACACCGCGAGGCAGAATGGTAACACCTGCGGCTTATAAGCATTTAGGTTTGCCGATGCCCGCACAGACAGGTGCAAATAATAATCCAATCCCACTGGCAGAACAACAAAAACTTGATTTATAAGGAGATTTGTTATGGGCAGATTATTCGGAACAGACGGTGCAAGAGGTGTTGCAAACTCGGAACTCACTTGTGAGCTTGCTATGCAGATAGGTCGTGCGGCGGCAATGGTGCTCATTGACGAAAACAAAAAAAGACCGAGAGTTATGATCGGTATGGATACGCGTATTTCTTCAAATATGCTTTGCTCTGCAATTACTGCGGGACTTTGTTCTGTCGGTGCGGATGTAATGCATCTTGGTGTCCTTCCTACTCCTGCGGTCGCATTCCTTGTTAAAAAATACGAATATGATGCAGCGGTTATGATTACCGCATCCCATAATCCTTGTGAATATAACGGAATAAAAATCTTTCAGGCTGACGGATATAAGCTTCCCGATGAGCTTGAAGAAAAGATCGAATCAATCATACTTGACGGTGTAACCGTTCCGCCAACAAAAATCGGTGCGGACGTCGGCAGAATCCGGACTTCGGAAATGCCTGCGTTTGATTACACACGTCACCTTATGTCGACTGTTGAAGGTGTTGATTTTTCAGGTTACAGAGTTGCACTTGACTGTGCAAACGGTGCGGCAAGTGTTACGGCACCCGACCTTTTCACAGAGCTTGGAATAGACAGTCATATAAAATCATCAATTCCAAACGGAATCAATATCAACCGCGAGTGCGGTTCAACGAGCCTTAAGGGCTTGCAGAATTTAGTAAAAGAATACAAATGCGATGTTGGATTTGCCTTTGACGGTGATGCTGACAGAATGCTTGCCGTTGACGAAAACGGCGAAATCGTGGATGGCGATAAAATTATCGCAATCTGTGCAAAAGATATGAAATCAAGAGGCGTACTTGATAACGATACGGCTGTTGTTACCGTTATGAGCAATATGGGATTCTTTGAATTCTGTAAAAATAACGGAATCAAGGTTGAAACAACCAAGGTCGGTGACAGATACGTTCTTGAAAATATGAAGGAAAACAACTATAAAATCGGCGGTGAACAGTCAGGTCACGTTATCTTCTTTGATTATGCTTCAACGGGTGACGGTCAGCTTACTGCACTTCAGCTTCTTGCTGTTATGAAGCGTACGGGCAAAAAGCTTTCTGAGCTTGCCGCAGAGATGAATGTTTTCCCGCAGGTGCTTATAAATGTGCGTGTTTCTCAGATGGGTAAAGCACGTTACAATAACGATATTGAAATAAAAAAGGCGATTGAAAGTGCAGAGCGTGAGCTTGGTGAGGACGGCAGAGTGCTTGTCCGTGTGTCGGGCACAGAGCCTCTTGTAAGAGTTATGCTTGAAGGCAAGGATGAAGCGAAAATTAAAATTCTTGCTGAAGAAATTGCCGAAGTAGTGAAAGAAAGACTTATTTAAACTGTCGCTTATTTAATGGAGGATGTCAAAATGAGAATTGCAGACGGCTGGAAAGATTATGAATTGCTTGACTGTTCTTGCGGTGAAAGGCTTGAACGTTGGGGCGATGTTATACTTATTCGTCCTGACCCGCAGGTAATCTGGCAGACTCCTAAAAAGCATCCGATGTGGAAAAAAGCGAATGCTTATTATCACCGTTCTTCAACAGGCGGCGGACATTGGGAAGTGCTCAAAAAAACACCCGATGCGTGGCGTATTAATTACGGTGACCTCAGCTTCAATGTAAAAACAATGGGCTTCAAGCATACGGGTCTTTTCCCCGAGCAGGCTGTTAACTGGGATTATACAGCACAGCTTATCAAAAACGCAGGCAGACCTGTCAAGGTGCTCAACCTTTTCTCTTACACGGGCGGTGCAACGGTAGCTGCTCTTAATGCAGGTGCACAGGTTGTCCACGTTGATGCTTCAAAGGGTATGGTAGCCTGGGCGAAGGAAAATGCCGTAGCCTCAGGTGTGAGCGATAAGCCTGTAAGGTGGATTGTTGACGACTGTATCAAATTCGTTCAGCGTGAAATCCGCAGAGGTAACAAATACGACATCCTTATTATGGATCCTCCTTCATACGGAAGGGGACCGGGCGGAGAAGTCTGGAAGCTTGAGGATGAAATTTATAAATTTGTTGAGCTTTGCTCACAGGTGCTTTCAGACGACCCGATAATGGTGCTTATAAATTCATACACAACGGGTCTTTCACCCGCGGTTATGGAATATATTTTAGGTTCAGTAATTTCACCGAAATTCGGTGGTAAACTTTCGTGCAGTGAAATCGGATTGCCCGTTTCGCAGACAGGAATGGTACTTCCTTGCGGAGCATCGGCAATCTGGCAGAGGTAAACTATGGAAGATAAAGTTATCATAAAATTTGATAACGTTTCGTTTGCGTACAAGGCAGATGAAGGTGAAACAGTCGCCACAGGAGTTGTGGACGGCTTTAGCCTTGATGTGCCTGAAGGTCAGTTCCTGGCAATTTTAGGACATAACGGATGCGGAAAATCAACTGTCGCAAAGCTTATGAACGGTATTCTTGTACCTGATTCGGGAACGGTTACTGTTGACGGTATGGATACATCGGACGACGAAAAGGTGATTGATGTAAGAAAAACTGTCGGTATGGTTTTCCAGAATCCCGACAATCAGATCGTTGCAACAATCGTTGAGGATGATGTAGCTTTCGGTCCCGAAAATCTCGGTGTTGCACCTGAAGAAATCCGCAAGCGTGTTGACGATGCACTTAAGGCTGTCGGAATGTATGAGTTCCGCGGACGTGAGCCTCACCGCCTTTCGGGCGGACAGAAGCAACGTGTTGCAATCGCAGGTGTTATTGCGATGAACACAAAGTGTGTTGTTATGGACGAACCGACGGCAATGCTTGACCCTCAGGGCAGGCAGGAGGTTATGGGCACAATCCGTATGCTCAACAAGGAACGCGGAATTACGGTTATCCTCATAACTCATTATATGGACGAGGCGGTTAAGGCAGACCGTGTTGTTGTTATGGATAAGGGTGAAATTGTCCTTGACAATGAACCTCGTAAAGTGTTTAAAAACGTTGAAAAATTAAAAGCCCTGGGTCTTGATGTGCCGCAGGCAACCGAGCTTGCTTACAGGTTGAAGCAGGCAGGTTTCCCGATTGCCGATGATATTCTTGATGAAAAAGAGTGTGCTGCGGCAATCCTTAAAGCTTTGGAGGTGAAGTGATGCCGATTCTTTCTGCAAAGGGCGTTACTCATCTTTACAATAAGGGTACGCCGAGCCAGTCAAAGGCTATTTATAACATAAACGTTGATGTTGAAGAGGGTGAACTTGTTGGCATGATCGGTCACACAGGTTCAGGTAAAAGTACCCTCGTTCAGCATTTCAACGGACTTCTTAAACCTGAAAACGGTCAGATTATCGTTGACGGTAAGGACATATGGAAGGATAAAAAATCAACCCGTGAAGCACGCTTTAAGGTCGGTCTTTGTTTTCAGTATCCCGAATATCAGCTTTTTGAAGAAACTGTTTATAAAGATATTTCCTTTGGTCCTAAAAATATGGGACTTAAGGAAGAAGAAATTCACAAAAGAGTCTTGCTTGCTGCTGAGTATGTTGGTCTTAAAAAAGAACTTCTTGAAAAGTCACCGTTTGATCTTTCAGGCGGTGAAAAAAGACGTGCGGCAATTGCAGGCGTTATTGCCATGCAGCCGAAGGTGCTTATTCTTGACGAGCCGACTGCAGGGCTTGACCCGAAGGGCAGAGACCGCATTCTTGAAATGATAAAATCCTACCGCGAAAGAACAGGCAGTACGGTTTTGCTTGTTTCCCACAGTATGGAAGACGTTGCAAAGATTGCAACAAAGGTCCTTGTTATGAATAAGGGTCAGGTTGAAATGTACGGCACTGTTGATGAAGTTTATTCTCACAGCGTGGAGCTTCGCAATATCGGACTTAATGTGCCTCAGGTTTCAAAGGTTTTTGAAATCTTAAAGAGTAACGGTATGAACCTCGGTTCGGCCTATACAGTTGAAAAAGCCGCAGAGATAATCCTCTCAAAAGGAGGTGCATCCGTATGATTAAAGATATAACTATCGGCCAGTATTTTAACGGCAATTCTCTGCTTCACAGACTTGATGCAAGAATGAAAATAATTCTCACGGTAATCTTTATTGTGTCAATTTTCCTTTGTCAGAACTTCTGGTCGCTCGGTCTTATGCTTCTGTTTACGCTGGTAACCGTAATAATTTCTCGTGTGCCTCTTAAAATGGTGCTCAAAAGCATAAAACCGATTGCAATAATCGTAGTGTTCACTTCACTTCTTAATATTTTCTATATCAAGGGCGGAACACCTGTTGTTGATTGGAAGTTTATTCACATAACTTCAAACGGAATTTTTACAGCTTTGTTTATGGCATTGCGAATCATCTGTCTTGTTGTTGTCAGCTCAATGCTCACTTACACAACAACACCGACGATGCTTACGGATGCGATTGAAAAACTGCTTTCTCCGTTGAAGGTTTTCAAAATTCCCGTTTCTACTCTTGCAATGATGATGACTCTTGCGTTAAGATTCATCCCGACACTTGTTGATGAAATTGACCGTATAACAAATGCACAGAAGGCAAGGGGAGCAAACCTTGACGACGGCAACTTTATGCAAAGAATAAAGGCGCTTGTGCCGATTATTGTACCTCTTTTTGTTTCTTCAATAAGACGTGCAATTGAGCTTGCAGATGCTATGGACTGCCGTTGCTACACAGGCGGACCGGGAAGAACACGTATGAAGCAGATGAAATTCTGTTTGCGTGATTTTGCTACACTTTTTGTTATGGTATTGTTTGTTGCGGGTATCGTTGCACTCAATATGTATTTCGGGGCGGTGCTTGTTAAATGAGAAATCTGCTTTTAAGGCTGATGTATAACGGTACAGCTTACCACGGCTGGCAGGTGCAGCCGAACGGAATAACTGTTCAGGAAGCTTTGCAGGATGCTGTCGAAAAAATCTTCGGTGTCCGTGAAAATGTTACGGGATGCAGCCGTACGGATTCGGGCGTCCATGCAAACGATTTCTGCTGTAACATAAGAACTGAAAATCCGATTGACTGTTCCCGACTTGTTGCGGCGCTTAATGCGGTTTTACCTGACGATATAAGTGTAAAAAGTGCTGAAGAGGTGCCTTTTGATTTTCATGCAAGGTATAACTGTGTTTCAAAGCAGTATGTTTATAAAGTCTGGAACACGAATTATAAAAATCCTTTTCTTGAAAACAGAGCATGGCATTATAAAAATAAACTCGATGAAGCTTTTCTTAACGAGCAGGCACAGCAGTTTGTCGGTACTTATGATTTTAAAGCTTTTTGCTCGTCAGGCAGCAGCGTTGAAGATACCGTACGTACGGTAAAAGCCTTCAGCGTTGAGCGAAACGGTGACGAGGTTCTGTTTTTTGTTGAAGCTGACGGATTCCTTTATAATATGGTAAGGATAATGGTCGGTTCGTTAATAGAAATTTCAGAAAATAAAATAGAAAAAGACAAACTTTTAGATATAATTAAATCCGGGGACAGAAATCTTGCAGGCAGGACAGCTCCGCCTCAGGGTCTTTACCTCAATAAAGTAAACTACGGGGAGGATTGACATGGAAGAAAACAAAGCTAAAAAGAAAATTCAGATCAGTAAAAAAACGAAGCTTACTGTGTCGGTTCTTTTTGTGCTCAGTGCAATTCTTCTAATTGTTTTTACTGCGGCACAGGACCTCGGTAATATGACAATCAACACGATGATGTCTGATGTTAAGGCTTATTTCTTAAGTCTCGGAGCAGGTGACGGATATCCTTACAGTTTGGATGGTGTCAACGTAAGCGATATGAAAATTAACAATTCAAATATTTACCTGCTTCTTAACGATAAAACAACAACTCTGAACCCGACGGCGAAGGAGATTATGCCGCAGGAGCATACTTATTCAAGCCCTGCAATGAAATCGAAAAACTCAAGGTTTATAGTTTACGACCTTGATTCAAACCGCTTCAGAATTCAGCAGAATACCGAAATTCAGCACGAGGGTGACGCTTCGGGAAGAATTATGGCGGCAAGCATCGGCAAAAAGGGAAACTATGCACTCGGCACATATGGCGACAATGTTCAGTCTGTGCTGACGGTTTACAACAAAAAGAATGAAGCAATTTTTATCTGGAATTTCAAGTCGGAAAGAATTGTAGATATTTCACTTTCGGATAACGGAAAGTTTGCAGCAGTTGCAACGCTTGATGCACTCAACGGTGAAATCAATTCAAAGCTTTATGTTTTTGATTTTAAGTCCGAAGAATATGTTTCGTGTTTTGATTATAACGGCACAACACTCGTTAAAGTCGACTACGTCCGCAAGACTGATATAGTTGCAATCGGTGATAATCTTCGTTCGTTTATCCGTAAAAATACAAAAAGGCAGGAGGATGTTTCCTACGGCGCAGACCTGCTTTCAAATTATTCGGTAACGGATAAAGGAAGAAGTACTCTTGTTCTTTCAAAATATGGAAGCACATCTCTTTCAAAAGTGAGTGTTTGTTCAAACAACGGTGAGGAAAAAATTCCGTTAAGCTTTGAAAAAGAGGTTAAATGGGCAGACAGTGACGATAAATACACGGCAGTCCTTTTTGAAAACGAAGTTATAACATACAACAAAAGAGGCAAAGAGCTTGCTGTACAAACCTTCGACGGTAAGCCTCTAAGAGTTGCTGTTGACGGAAATAAAACTTATATTCTCACAACAGCAGGCATTCAATGCCTGAAAACAAGAGGATGATGGTGAGGTGTTATTATGACAGAATACATTATTGATATTATTCTTGCCGGAATTTTTATTGCAATGACGGCGGTTTATTTCAGAAGGGGATTTGCAAAAACGATCCTTAAGTTTGTTTCATTTTTCCTTTCGATCGTTTTGTCACGCACTCTTTCAGGTTCGGTAATGGATTGGGTGCTTGAAAATACAAGTCTTTTTACCGGAACGGAACGTTACATAACAAAGCTTATAATTACGGTTCTTACCTTCGTTGTTGTGTCAGCGGCACTTAATGCGTTGGTTGTGCTCGTTAACAAGTTCTTTAAAATCCCCGTTCTCAAGCAGGCAAACAAGCTTTTGGGCGGTCTGCTCGGAGCACTTTGCGGCGGTATTATCGTAATTGTGCTTTGCTTCGCTTTCCAGATTACATCTCACGTAATGTACAAAACAGATTTTGCACAGGCGGTCGAAAATTCAAAGATTGTACAGTTTGTACTTTCGGATGAAAAGGTAAATGAAGGCATTGCGTCCTTTAAAATAATGGAGGGTTAATTTATGAAAGATTTATTTAAAAACTGGAATACCATTCCGAACTGGATTTCTTTTGCAAGAATTATAATGGTGCCGATTTTTGCGGTGCTTTTCCTCAATGATGAAATCGTGTGGTCTGTGTTTGTGCTCTTCCTTTCAGGCTTTTCAGATTTTATTGACGGTAAAATCGCACGTAAATTCAATCAGATCAGCGAGCTCGGCAAAATGCTTGACCCCGTTGCCGATAAGCTTACACAGATGACAATTGCGGTCCTTCTTTATCTTCGTTTCAATGCGGCGGACGGACTTGTTAAAACATTCAGTTGGATTTTCCTTATTTTCATTATCAAGGAATTTGTAATGGTTGCTTTCGGCGTATTTATGGTTGCAATCGGTCTTAAGCCGAGTGCGGCAGAAATTTACGGTAAGGCAGCAACATTCGCATTCTATGCGGTTATGCTTCTTCTTTTCGCGTTTGCTCCCGATGTTGGTGCATTTACAAATCTCTGGGTAATTCCGGAAACACTTCTTGTTATCCTTGTAGCTCTGACAGCTATCCTTTGTGTAGTTGCTTTTGCAAGCTACCTGCCGACAACATACAAGCAGTTTAAAGAAAAGTATTTCAATAAGAAATAAGCAATAAGCAATAAGCAAAAATTAGGTGAAGTTTATGAAACAGATTATGTGCAGCAAATGCGGTATAAGACCTGCTGTAATTTTTATGACACGTATGGATGGGGACAAAAGCTCAAAGCAGGAGGGATTGTGCCTCAAATGTGCAATGGAATCCACAGGACCTATAAAGCAGATGATGGAAAATATGGGTATCACTGAGGATGATTACGAGGCAATGAGCGAACAGTTCGGAGCTATGATGGGAATGGGCGATAACGGTGAAGGCTTTGAGCCTGGCGGTGTGCCGACGTTCCCGTTTATGCAGAACTTTATGCAGAAGCCTCAGGATGACGGTTCGGAGTACACAGATGTTGATGATGACGAACCGAAAGATAAAAAAGAAAAGAAACACGGCAAGAAAAAAGGCGAGAATAATCACAAAAAGAGAAAGTTCCTTCCTCTTTATTGTACAAACCTTACTCAGAAAGCCAAGGATGGCAAGATTGACAGAATCATCGGCAGAGATAACGAAATCTACCGTACTATCCAGATTCTTTGCCGCCGTTCAAAGAACAATCCTTGCCTTATCGGTGAACCCGGTGTAGGTAAAACAGCTATTGCAGAAGGTCTTGCATTAAGAATCGCAAGCGGTGATGTTCCTGCAAAGCTTGCAAATAAGGAAATACATCTCCTTGACCTGACCTCGCTTGTTGCGGGCACTCAGTTCCGCGGACAGTTTGAAGGCAGAGTTAAAGGTCTTGTTGAAGAAGTCAAGGCCGAGGGCAACATCATTCTCTTCATCGATGAGGTTCACAATCTTGTCGGAACGGGCGGTGACTCTGAGGGTGCAATGAATGCGGCAAACATCCTCAAGCCTGCTCTTTCAAGAGGTGAGGTGCAGATTATCGGTGCAACTACCTTTACGGAGTACAGAAAGTATATCGAAAAGGATGCTGCTCTTGAAAGAAGACTTCAGCCCGTTAAGGTTGAAGAGCCTTCAATCGAAGACACATATAATATGCTCGTCGGTATCAAGAGTTACTATGAAAACTACCACAAGGTGCAGATAAGCGACAATCTTGTACACACAGCGGTAACTCTTTCTGAAAGATTCATCAACGACAGATTCCTTCCCGATAAGGCAATTGACCTTCTTGATGAAGCTTGTACCTGTGCAAATCTCCGCAATAAGAACCTCAGTGAATATGAGCTTAAGCTCAATGAAAAAGCGGATCTCATAATCCGTGAGCAGGAGCTTATGGAAAATACAGACGAGCCTGATTACGAAGCTATTGCAAAGGTTAAGTCTGAAATTATGCAGTGTGAGGCAAGGATCAACCAGCTTATTCCGCTTGTTGAAAATTCACCTGTAACGGAAGAAGATCTTGCACGCGTTATTCAGCTCTGGACAGGTATTCCTGCACAGAAGATTGTTGAAAGCGACCTTCGCAGACTTGCAGATCTTGACAAAAAGCTTAAGTCAAAGATTATCGGTCAGGATGAGGCTGTTGACGTTGTTTCAATGGCAATCCGTCGCGGCAGAATTCAGATAAGCCCGCGTCGCAGACCGTCATCATTTATCTTTGTCGGTCCGACAGGTGTAGGTAAAACCGAGCTTGTAAAACAGCTCGCAAACGAGCTTTTTGATACTCCCGAAACTCTTATCCGTCTTGATATGTCCGAGTTTATGGAGAAACACTCTGTTTCAAGAATTATCGGCTCACCTCCGGGTTACGTCGGTTATGATGAAGCAGGTCAGCTTACAGAGAAAGTACGCCGCAAGCCGTACTCAGTTCTTCTTTTCGATGAGATTGAAAAGGCTCATCCCGACGTTATGAATATCCTTCTTCAGATTCTCGACGAAGGTAAAATCAACGATGCTCAGGGCAGAACGGTAAGCTTTGAAAACACGGTTATCGTAATGACTTCAAACGCAGGCAGCAGCCGCGGTGAAGGTGCATTGGGCTTCGCAAAGACAAAGGGCGATGCAAGTAAGGACAGAGCAATGAAGGCTCTTAAAGAATTCCTTCGTCCCGAATTTATCGGCAGAGTTGACGAAATCGTAGTGTTCAACGACCTTGACGAAGAATCGTTCAAGAAGATTGCTGTTCTTATGCTCGATGAGTTCAAAGGCCCGATGCAGGATAAGGCAATCAGCTTCTCATATACCGATGAAGCAGTCGAATTCCTTGCAAAGAAGTCCGTTGGTGGTTCAAGAGGTGCGCGTGACCTCCGTAACGAAATCCGCCGCAGAGTCGAAGATAAAATCGCTACAAAGATTATTGACAGTATCGACAACCCCGTAACATCAATTACAGTTGATGTCGAGGATGATGAAATAGTGCTTAAATAACGCAAAGCAGTTATCCCTCTTGGGGATAACTGTTTTTATATTGCAAAAATTGATTTAAAATGTTATACTTAAACAAGTGTATACCCATTAATTTTTAAGGGTGATTTTTTGAAAAAGTTTTTACTTAAAATATGGAATAAGTTATATGATCTGAAAGCTAAAATAATTGCATTTTATTGGTTGGTTTTTGATTTCTTTTATTCTCGTGTTACTAAGAAGCCTATCGTTGCATCTGTTGAAGAAACGATTGATACAATTGCAAAAAATAATTGTTCAATTGCCCGTTACGGTGACGGTGAAATAAAGTTGGTTGCAGGCAGGGATATTTCGTTTCAAAAAGCGACACCATTTGCTGTAAGCAAATTGCGTGAAGTTTTGTCAAGTGATGTTGAAGGTATGCTTGTCGGAATAGCTGATATATTTGGTGACAGAAGCCGTTACAATGAAAAGGCGAATGATTACTGGAAAAAGCATCTTCACAGATTCAGAAAAGTCTGGTACAGATATCTTATAAAAGGAAAAAAATATTACAATGCTTCAATGACCAGACAGTATATAGCTTTAAATGATCGTTCTCAGGGTGTGGGAATTTATAACAGCATGAAAAAAATTTGGGAAGGCAAGAATGTTGTTTTCATTGAGGGTGAAAAGAGCAGGATGGGTGTAGGAAACGATTTGTTTACCGATGCAAAATCGATTAAACGAATCATCGGTCCTGCAACTCAGGCTTTTTCAAAATATGATGAAATTCTTAATGAAGCTTTAAGGCAGGAAAAAGATGTGTTGTTCCTTATTGCACTTGGTCCTGCGGCTACAGGACTTGCTTATGACTTGCACATGAAAGGATATCAGGCTGTTGATATCGGTCATGTTGATGTAGAATATGAATGGCTTTTAATGGGTGCTGAAAAGAAAACAGCACTTAAAAATAAAATGGTTTTTGAAGCAGCAGATCAGTCTGCGATTGTTGATTTCGTTGATGAAAAATATGAATCGGAGATCATAGCAAAGTTTATTTGACGAGGTAATCGGAATGTCGTTAAAAGATTTGATCATCAGATTTAAAACGGTGATTTTTAGTATTATATGTTTACCTAAAAGGGTTTTGCAGTTTATAAATATAAATATCACTATTGAAAAGAATAAGAAAAATAAAAAAATACGCACGCAACCGCAGATTTTTCTGATAGGCACTCCTGAATACGGAAATCTTGGAGATCAGATTATTGCTGTAGCGGAGCTCGAGTGGCTTAGGAAGTATTACCCGGATTATGAGATCAGAGAATTTACTCATGAAACTCTAATGGCGGATAAAAACTGTAGAATGTTGCTTTCTCAGATAGGTAAGAATGATATTGTTTTTCTTCAAGGTGGAGGTAACCTTAATGACTTGTATCTGAATTGCGAGGCAATACGCAGACAAGTAATATCATCTTGCCCTGAAAATAAAATTGTTCTTTTTCAGCAGTCGATTTTCTTTTCTGACACAGAAAAAGGAAACAAAGTAAAGGAAGAAACTTGCTCAGTTTATAACAAGCATAAGAATTTTACTATTGTCACAAGAGAGAATAAAAGTTATGAATACGCAAAAGAGATTTTTGAACCGTTAAAAGTTTTGAAATATCCCGATATGGCAACCTATCTTTTCGGAAAGTTAAAATCTGAAGATCGCATTGAAAGAGCAGGCATAATCACTTGTCTGAGAGATGATAAGGAAAAGTTTTATTCTGATGAAACTCTCGTAAAAATGACAGACATGTTAGGAGAAAATCATCTTCTAAGTCGAGCAGATACTAATATCAAACGTAAAGTTCTTCCACAGAACAGACGTAAAGAAATACAGCACCTTATTGATAAAATTGCCTCTCACAAGGTTATGATAACGGATCGTTTTCACGGTGTGATTTTTTCGATTCTTGCAGGTACACCTTGCGTTGTGCTTCGTTCGTCAGATCATAAAATCGTCGAGGGTGTAAAATGGTTCAAGAATGTTGAGGGCGTTTTCTATGCTGAAAATATTAAAGATGTACCGATGCTTGTTGAAAAAGCGAAGGTTGTCGACAGGATTGAACCGCCTGATTTCACTCATTATTTTGATGAGCTTTATAAAGAACTGAATATATGAAATAACGCTATGCTGAAAACTTAAATCAGCATAGCGCTTTTTATTTCACTTTAATTTCAATAAATCTCGGAATTTCGCGTGCGGAAATCTGGTAAATTCCTGCGTAATCGCCTTCGAAAAGTACAGTGACTTCATTTTCTCCGCCTTTGAGTTTGAATGTGCGGTCACCGTCAGTTTTGTCAATGCCTGTAAGAACGGGGGATTCAAGAAGACCGATTTTAACGTTGTCTGTATCTGTTGCGGTTATTGTAACTTCTGTTTTTTCGTTAGCGTAAACGTTAAGAACACACTCGATGTAAACCTTATCGTCTTCAGTATAAAAGTCAACGAAGCTGCTTTTGTTGCTGTTGTCAAGAATAACTACGGTATCGTTTTTATTAAAAGCTGAAAAACAGATTGCGATAACGGCTACTATAATTAAAAAAGGAATACATTTCCTGAAAATCTTTTTCTTCATATCAGCACCTCTTAGTTAATTATACTATAATTTAATTTTAATGTCAAAACTGTTGACAAGTATGAATAAAAAATGTAGAATATGAAATTGAGTTTCAGTTTCAATTTCAGAAGGTGAAAAAATGGAAAATTCATACAATACCAAACAGGGTGAATTGATTTTAAATCTTATAAAAGCCGAAGAGGGTAAGCATTTTACTGCTGATGAAATAATAACCCTTCTTGCTAACGAAGGTAAAAAGGTTGGTAAGGCAACGGTTTACCGTCACCTTGATAAGCTTATCCGAGCAGGTGAGGTGCGTAAATACATCGTAGAAGAGGGTACGAGTGCTTGCTATGAATACGTAGGTCATAACCACGATTGCAAGTCGCATTATCACCTTAAGTGTTCATCGTGCGGAGAGCTTCTTCACGTTCAATGTGAGTTCCTTGATGAAGTTTCTTCACATATTCTCGGTCATCACGGCTTTTCAATCAAGCCCGAAAAGACTGTTCTCTACGGGCTTTGCAAAACTTGCAGGGAGGCAGAAAATGTTTAAAAAATTGCTGTCAGTTTTACTTTTGACGGTAGTATTGCTTTCAACTGTTTCGGGTTGCGGATTTGAAAAAAGCGAAGATAACGGTAAAATGACAGTAGTCACAACAATCTTTGCACCGTATGATTTTGTAAGACAGATTGTCGGAGATAAGGTTAATGTCGTTATGTTGCTTCCTGCAGGTGTTGAAAGCCATTCGTATGAACCAACACCGTCAGATATTATTGAAATTGAAAACGCTGATTTATTCTTTTATGTAAGTGAACACACGGAAACGTGGGTTACTCAGATTACATCATCCCTGAAAAATAAAAAGGTAGAAACCGTTTGCATTACCGACGGAATCGGTATTGAGGTTCACGGCCATAACCATAGTGAACACCATGCTCACGACCACTCTGACGAATGTACAACGGACGAGCATATCTGGACAAATCTTGAATATGCTTCCTATATGGTTGATTTCCTCAGCGAAAAGATTGCCGAAAAGGACACAGCGAATAAAGAATTCTACCTTGAAAATGCAAAAGAATATAAAAACAAAATTCTCGGACTGAAAGCGGATTTTGAAAAGATGATTTCATCTTCGAAAAGGAAGAAAATCGTTTCAGGCTCCCGCTTTGCGATGAAGAATTTTACCAATGAATTTGGTCTTGATTTTACAGCAGCATTCGATTCTTGCGTTGATAATACTGAGCCGAGTGCAGCGGTTATGGCAAAGATAACTGATAAAATCAAGAGTGAAAATATCCCCGTGATTTTTTATGAAGAACTTACAGAGCCAAAGATTGCACGTGCAGTTTCTCTTGAAACGGGAGCGAAAATGCTTCTTCTTCATTCGTGCCACAATGTTTCTTCAGAAGAACTCAAAAACGGAGAAACTTATCTTTCTTTAATGACACAGAATTATAATAATTTAAAGGAGGCGCTTAACTGATGCCGATGATATCGTGCGAAAAAGTTTATATGAGTTACGATTCAACAAAGGCTGTTGAGGGTGTCAGTTTCAGCGTTGAGAAGGGCGATTTCCTTTGCATTGTCGGTGAAAACGGTACCGGTAAAAGCACACTTTTAAAGGGTATTCTGGGCCTTCAGAAGCTCAATTCAGGCACTATAGTTTTTTCGGGTATAAAGTCAGGGGAGATAGGCTATCTTCCTCAAAGGACGGTTGTGCAGAAGGATTTCCCGGCAAGTGTATGGGAAGTAGTCCTCAGTGGCAGACAGACTAAGGGTTTCAGACTTTTTTATACACCTGAGGATAGAAAGACAGCACGTGAAAATATTTCCCTTATGGGAATTGACGATATAAAAAATAAGCCGTTTAACGAGCTTTCGGGCGGTCAGCAGCAGCGTGTGTTGCTTGCCCGTGCTCTTTGCGCAACTCAGAAAGTGCTCTTGCTGGATGAGCCGACGACAGGACTTGACCCGTTTGTGACGGCAGAGCTTTATAAGCTTACGGCAAAGCTTAACCGCGAATACGGAGTGACAATAATAATGGTTACTCACGATATTAAAAATTCGCTTGAGTATGCAAATAAAATTCTTTCAATGGAACACGACGGTGATTTCTTCGGAACAACTCGGGAATATCTGAAAACTCCGGCGGCTAAACGCATTTTCGGAGGTGGTATCGATGCTTGAAACGTTTTTTCAGATGTTTGAATATGAGTTTATGCTCCGTGCGATAATTGTCGGTGTGCTGGTTGCCTTGTGTTCGGCTTTGCTTGGTGTAACTCTTGTATTAAAGCATTATTCGATGATAGGCGACGGACTTTCTCACGTAGGCTTCGGTGCTTTATGCATTGCACTCGCAATGAATCTTGCACCGCTGACGGTTTCTGTGCCCGTGGTCGTTATTGCTGCATTTCTTCTTTTGCAGATAAGTGAAAACAGCAAAATCAAAGGCGATGCTGCAATAGCACTTATTTCGAGTACAGCTCTCGCTGTCGGTGTAATTATCACTTCAACAACAACAGGAATAAATTCGGATGTCAACGGATATATGTTCGGCAGCATCCTTGCGATGAGCGATGCCGATGTGCTTGTGAGCATAATTCTTTCTGTAGCGGTGCTCGTGCTTTACGTTGTTTTTTACAACAAGATTTTTTCCGTTACATTTGACGAAAGCTTTGCTCGTGCAACGGGAACAAAAACAAAGATGTATAACACTCTCGTTTCTTTGCTTACGGCAATAACGATCGTAATCGGTATGAGGATAATGGGTGCAATGCTTATTTCAAGCCTTGTGATTTTCCCTGCACTTACTTCGATGCGGGTGTGCAGATCTTTCAGAAAAGTCGTTGTAACATCTGCAATAGTTTCAATTGTCTGCTTTTTAACAGGTCTGTTTGTTTCTTTTGCATATTCGCTTCCTGCAGGTGCAAGCGTAGTAGCGGTGAATGCTGTTGCATTCGGAATATTCAGTTTAATCGGAATTATTAAAAGAAAAATTTCATAAATTTACAAGAGGTGATTGACATGAAAGAATTGGCAAATATCAAAGAGGTTAAAGAAAACCTTGTTAAGCTTATTTCTGACGATTGGGCACTTGTTTCTGCAGGTGACAAAGATAAGTGGAACACAATGACAATCAGCTGGGGTGCAGTCGGTGAGCTTTGGGGCAAGGATGTTGTTTTTGCTTTCATCCGTCCGCAGAGATATACAAAAGAGTTTATGGATAACAGCGATTATTTTGCAGTAAGCTTTTTTGATGAAACCTACAAGGATGCTCTTAAAATCTGCGGAACAAAATCGGGCAGAGATTGCGATAAAATAAGCCTGGCAGGTTTGACACCCGATTTTGACGGTGAAGCTGTTTATCCGTCGGAGGCTCGCCTTGTTATCAAGTGTCGTAAAATTGCCGTACAGAAGTTAGATAATTCAGGCTTTATTGATGATTCAATCGAATCGAATTACCGTTCGGGCGATTACCATTTTGTCTATATCGGTGAGATTGAAAAAGTACTTGAAAAATAATTTAAAAAATTTATAAAAAAGTGTTGACAAAGCATAAAACCCGTAGTATAATAATCAAGCGTTCGAGAGAGAAAACTCTTGAAAGTCGGTGTTGATAGCGAAGAGGGTCCACCCGTTCCCATCCCGAACACGGTAGTTAAGCTCTTCTGTGCTGAAAATACTTGGCGGGCAGCCGCCCGGGAAGATAAGGCGATGCCGACACAAACAAACAACCGCTCAATAGAGCGGTTGTTTTACTTTATATATATTTTGAGATAAAAGCAAAGCGGAGAGGTGACTCTCCGCTTTTAATTTTTTAAACTGTAGCGTATGAAAGAATGTTTTTCATAAAGTCCGCAAAGAAGCGTGTAAGCTTTTCAAGCACATCGAAGATTGTGTCTGCAGTTGTGGGAGCAACTGATTCCTCTGTGAGAGGAAGAAGCTTTGCATTGTCATAGTCATAAGTCATAAACTGCGGATATGCAGGGTTACTGCGGACTGTAAGCTGTTCTTCACTTGTTGCAAGCCACATAATGAAATCTGTGCTTTCACCGTAGGGATAATCAACGTGTCCCATATCACGGAAGAACCAGGTCTGTTCGGGGAACATGCATGTTGAAGCGTCAATCTGGCGGTCAGGTGAGATATAATTATATTCAGAAGGAATCTTCTGTACATAATCGTCTGCAAATGTTTCACCAAGGTATGCACTTGTTGCACCACCGCTTGCATATTCAACGTCAATAAGGTTATCGGAGTTCTGCTTGGAAACAGTTTCGCTTATGGGAAGTGAGGGCCAGTTGTACTGTGCAAGGAGATAGACGCTTGTGCCGTTGTCCATAGCTTCGCTGAGAAGGTTCTTTGCGTTCTGCTGAACGTTGTAGTGATATGTATCGATTCTTTCAACAAACTTTGCTGTTTCCTCGCCGTTGAGCATTGTCTTCTTTGCGTCCTCATAGTTAATACCGGGAACGAGAGCCCAGAGTCCAGGCATACGTCCGAAAATCGGAATAAGAAGCTCTGCATAAATTCTTTCTTTAAGGTTATCGGTAATTCCGTTAGCGAAGTTTTCAAGGAAATTATTCACGCCTGCAGACTCAAGAACTTCGTCAAGATAATCGATAACGTTTTCCCATGTGTTGTCACGTGTAAGAAGAGCAAGTCTGTGCCAGAGGCAGGAAAGCGAAAGACTGAAATCGGCTGAGAAAAGACTGCCGACGCAGGATGTACCCTGGAAAGCTGTTGAGCAAAGAATGATATTGTCAAGGTCATCGCTGCCATACTTGTAAAGGTATGAGAGTGTAACCGTTCCGCCCATACTGAAAGCTGCAAGGGCAATTCTGTCGTAATCGCCTTCAGCTTTGATGTTTTTGATAAATGCATTCAATCTGTCAGCGTGTTCAAGCGGATCTCTTCTCCAGTCATAATTGAAGAAATATGTGTTCTCCAGACCGAAGGTTTCAATACCTGCACGGACTGTTGCAAATTCGTTTGATTCTCCTGCAACAAAAGGTTCTTCTTTGCCGACAAGTGAACAATCAAAAAGGGTACCGTTTACGTCGTTGAGTGAATCTCCGTTCACATCAAAAGCAAGAGGTCCGAAGCAATCGTAAAGCGGAGGGAAGATTCCGTCGCCGAGGGCATCGTAATTTCCTGTTGCGAGGAAAGCGAGAACGTGCGGTACGATTTCAAAAACCATGTCAGTAATTGAATCTGAAGACGGAGGAAATGCCTGTTCGCCTTCGCTGTTGATAAGCGGGAAGGTGTTCATTCCGCTGACTACGACAAAAGCTGTTTTGGGTTCAGATGCAAAAGCAGGAACAAGAACAGCAAGCATCATAATAACGGAGAGCATTATGCTGATGACAGTTTTAAAAGTTTTTTTCATAAAATCAACTCCTTGGGAATATCTTATCATATAATTTTGAAATTGCCAATATAAAAAATAAATCTTATCTTACTCTATTTTCAAAAATACCTTGATTTTCCTGTCGAAATGCACTATAATTATCTTAACATTTTATGGTTCAAGGAGGACTATCCATGAAACAGTTTAAGAGAATTATTGCTTTGGTAATCGCAGTTGTTATGATGATGAGCTTCGCATCCTGCTCAATGGTTGAACAGGAGCCTACAGACATCACAAACGATAATATCAAAATCGGTGTTATCCTTGCGGATGTACAGGATGCATCTGTAGGTAACACAGGCTATGCTGTAGCTGCAATCAACGAAGTGCTTGGCATGGGTTACGGCATCGGTGAGGAAAGATTCAACAAGGTTGAAGGCGTTAATCCTGACGATGAAGCTGCAGTTTCAGCTGCACTTACAGAGCTTGTAAATAAAGAATGCAACCTTATCATCGGTACAGATGTTGCTTATCTTGACGATATCGAAAAGATCGCAGGCGACAACGAGGATATGAAGTTCTTTGTGAATAATGCAGAGAATAACGGCAAGAATATCTATGGATACAAGGCTGATATGACAGCTGCAATGTACTTCACAGGTATTGTTGCAGGTATGAAGGCTGTTGAGCTTGAAATGCCGAAGGTTGGTTTCGTTGCTGCTGACGAGAAAAACACAGACCTCTCCAAGGCTTTTGAAATGGGCGTTAAGGCTGCAGCTGCTGATGTTACAGTTTCAGTTGCTTGCGGTGCTGAGGCTGCAGATCAGCTTATCAAGGATGGTTGTGCAGTTCTTGCTTCAGACTATGAGGACGAGAAAATTGCTAAGGCAGCAGCAGATGCAAAGGTATTCTTCTGCGGCTTCGGTTCAGAAACATATGCTAACGCAACAAACGAGGAAACAGGCGAAAAGCTTTATGAGTCAGCTTTCCTTTGCGCTCCTCTTTACAACTACACTCAGCTTTATGTAAATGCAATCAAGGCTATTGTTGATGAAAAAGAGCCTGAAACAGCTTTTGAAGGCGGCTATCTTGAAGGTATCGTATACCTTTCAGACCTCAACGAAGCTAACGTTGCAGAAGGCACACAGGAAGCTGTTAATGCAGCTGTTGAAGCTTATGCAAACGGCGAGCTTGAAATCGTTGTTGCTGAATAATCAAAGCTAAAATATTTATAGCGGACGGCTTTGGTGCTGTCCGCTGTTTTTATCATTAAGAACAATGTGGTGGTGTTAATTTGTCAAAAATCGGATTGATTGTTGAAGGCGGAGGTATGCGCGGAATATACGGGTGCGGTGTCCTTGATGCTTTTCTTGAAAATTCAATCAGCTTTCATTACGGTATCGGTGTTTCTGCAGGTGCGGCAAATCTTGCTTCGTTTATTGCAGAGCAGGAGGGCAGAAACTACAGATTTTACACAAGCTACGCTTTCGATGAAAGATATATGAGCTTCAAAAATTATGTTACGACAGGCTCATTTTTCGGAATGGATTATATTTATTCTGAGCTTAACGAATATGTTGACCCGATAAATTTTGAAAAGCTTGTAAACAGTAAAACGGAGTATTATGTTGTGGCAACCGATGCCGAGACAAGCAAGCCTGTCTATTTCAACAAGGATGATGTGGAGAAACACCGAGGAGATGTTTTTAAAGCCTCGTGCTCGATTCCTGCAATGTGTCAGCCGATTGAAATTGACGGCAAGCTGTATTTTGACGGCGGTGTTTCGGATTCAATTCCCGTCAGACGTGCTTTAGAGGACGGTTGCGATAAGGTTGTGGCTGTACTTACAAGGCCGAGAGGTTACGTTAAAAAGCCTGAAATGGGAAAGACGATTTATTCGGAAATCCTGAAGGAATATCCTGCCATTATAAAGGCGATGAATGTACGCCATTACGTCTATAACAAAACTCTTGAAAATTTGTTTGAGCTTGAAAAGCAGGGTAGGGCGTTTGTTTTTTGTCCTGAGCAGTCAGAAAGGGTTTCAATAATTTCAAGAAACAAGGAAGAGCTTGTGACGCTTTATAATGAAGGTAAGGTTTCTGCAGAATTGCAGATGGAAAAGTTAAAAGCTTTTATGAATGAATAAGAGGAGCAGTTTTTACTGCTCCTCTTTTTTTACTTATATTCAATTCATAACATACTCGCCTGAAAACAGCTCGGAAATCGCATCCTTAAGGTTGCGGTTTTCTTCTTTTATAAAATCAGGGTCGTCAATAATAATTTCTCTTGCGAATCGGTTTGCCTCGTTGAGAATTGTCGTGTCCGTAAGCATTGCAATCTTCATATCGGGCAGACCGTGCTGTCGAGAACCGAAGAAATCACCGGGACCTCGCATTTTAAGGTCTTCGTCAGCTATTTTAAAGCCGTCGGTTGTGCTTGTCATAACCTTCATTCTGCGTTGTGCGGCTTCGTTCTGTGCATCTGTTATAAGAATGCAGGTTGATTTATATTGCCCTCTGCCGATACGTCCTCTGAGCTGATGAAGCTGAGAAAGACCGAACCGTTCAGCGTTTTCAATAACCATAATAACGGAATTCGGAACGTCAACTCCGACTTCGATAACCGTTGTTGAAACAAGGAGCTTGATTTCACCCGAAACAAATTTCGACATAACCTCTTCCTTGTCCTTGGGTTTCATCTTTCCGTGAAGAAGTCCTACGGAGTATCCGCTGAAAAATCCTCTTGAAATGTTTTCGGAATATTCCTGTGCCGCCGCAAGGTCGGTTTCGCCCTCTTCAACAAGAGGACAGACAATATAACCCTGTCTTCCTTCGTCCAGATGTTTTTTTACGTAATTGAAGGCTCTGTGCCTTTTTGCAGTGTCAATAGCGTAGGTTTCAATCGGCTGTCTTCCGGGAGGAAGCTCGTCAAGGATTGAAACGTCAAGGTCACCGTAAAGCATAAGTGCGAGAGTACGGGGGATAGGTGTTGCAGACATAACAAGAGTATGCGGACGGTTGCCCTTTCCGCTGAGTGCACCTCTGTGTTTAACTCCGAATCGGTGCTGTTCGTCGGTTATAACAAGACCCAAATTCTCGAATTCAACATCGTTCTGTATCAGAGCGTGAGTGCCGACAATAAGTCGGATTTCACCGCTTTTAAGCTGTGCTTTTATTTCTCTTTTCTTTGCCGCAGTTACCGAGCCTGTAAGCAAAGCGATTTTAATATCTGTGTTTTCAAAAAACTTAAGGCAGGTTTTGTAATGCTGCTGAGCAAGAATTTCTGTCGGTGCCATAAAAGCACTCTGATATCCGTTTTTAGCAACAGTATAAATAAGAGCCGCCGCAACTGCTGTTTTACCCGAGCCGACGTCACCCTGCAGAAGACGGTTCATTGTGAAGTTGGATGTCATCTGCTGAACGCTTTCTCTGACAGCTCTTTCCTGAGCTCCTGTAAGAGTAAACGGAAGCGTTTTTATAAAATCGTCCGTGAAGTCCTTTTCAATGCTGACGGGTGTGCTTTCTTTTCTGTTGCCCTTAAGCTTCATAAGACCGAGCTGGAAGATGAAAAGCTCTTCAAAAATCAGTCTGCGACGTGCTTCGGAAACAGTATCCTCGTTTGTCGGAAAGTGCAATTCATAAATTGCCTTGTTGATTTCCATAAGGCAGAGCTTATCGCGCAGTGACTGCGGAATACAGTCAACGAAATAATCTGTTCTTTTGTCATATGCCTGACGGACAAGCTTTTCGATAGCCTTTGAATTAATTCCTGCACTCTGGTGGTAAATCGGGCGGATTCTTATCCCGTTTTCAACAGGTGCAATCAAAGGCGATGACATCTCGCGTCTGTGAAAGTTTCCGCCAACCTTGCCGTAGAAAAGATATTCTTCTCCCGCTTCAAGCGATTCAGCGGCATACTTGTTGTTGAAAATCGTGATGTTCATCAGCGATTCGCCGTCAGTAGCAACTGTTTTGTAAATTGTCATACCTTTGCGGATTTTTGCTCCGCGCGGTTTATGGTTTACAATTGCACGCACACAACAGTTTGTATCAAAAGGTGCACCTGCGATAGATGTGATTTTACTCCAATCCATATAATCACGCGGATAAAAACGCAGAAGATCACCGACGGTGAAAATATCGAGCTTGTTAAGAATTTTAGCTCTTTTTTCACCGACGCCCTTAAGATATTGAATGTTGGTGTTTTTATCCATTATTCAACAGTCCATTCGTTAACGTTGTAAAGATAGTCGCTGACAATTGTTTTTGTTTCTGTTTTTAGTTTTGAACTCTTAACGGTTATACCTGTACGGTATAAAAGAGGAATGAACGGAAGCTCGTCCGTAAAAGTGTCAAGGAATTCCTGCATGGTTTTTTCACCGTTAAGGAAAAGCTTATAGTCTGTTGCAGATTCACATTCGTGATTTATTCCGAATGAATAAGCACCGTTTTCCAAGAAAAATCCGTTAAGGTTAAAGCTGTTGGGAAGTTTGACTTCGCCGATATAAAGCTCGTAAGCACCTTCTTTGACTACGTTTACGTAGGAGTTGTAAGTATATTCTTTGATTATAACTTTGATATCAGCTTCTGCGAGTGTCTGCTGAATGTTTCTTGCCATTGCAAGCTTGAAGCCGTTTTCTTTGTTTACGGCAAGTCGAAGCTGAATCTGACCCGATTTTGGTGAATAACGTACGCCTGCACTGTTGAAGGTGTCAAAGCCTGCACGTTCAAGCAGCTCAATCGCAGCATCCTCATTATATTTTACAGGAAGCATCGAGCATCCTTTTGTACCGTAAAAAGAGGGGTGGAACGGAGTTGATGTCGGATTTGCAAAGTCAGCAAAAGCAACTGAGGAAATGTTGTTCCTGTCGATAAGTAATGATATCGCACGGCGGACAGCGGGGTCCTTAAGAATGTTGGAGTTGGAATTAATTCCAAGGTATACGAAGTTTGTTGTGTCGAAAGCTGTACTTGCACCGGTATATCTTTTGTATGCGCCGTCAGCAAAGCTTTCTGTATAAAAATCAATCTGATTAAGTTCAAAAAGGCTGGTAACCGCTGAGGTTTCTGTAATATCCTTAAGACCTATCTGCTTATATTCGGGATAATAACCGCCAAGACGGTTTTTATTCGCAATAAGCTTGCGGGTTTCGCTTTCTGTCACAAGCTGATATCTTCCGCTTCCGACAGGAGCTGCCGCAGAGTAATCGTCAGAGCTGTTTGTGTCTTTATCGCTGTTTGCTTTTATAATAGGGAAAGTGAGGTTTGCGGAAGCATAAGGATCAGCTGTTTTTAAATTGAAAACAACTCCTCCGCTTCCGTCTGCAGATGCATCGCTGAAGTTGAGAAGCAACGGTGAATACAGCTCGCTTTTTTTTGCAAGTGCAAATGAATAAACAACGTCCTGTGCGGTAAGTGCAGAGCCGTCAGTAAAGGTAAGACCGCTCTTGATTTTAACGCTGAGCTTATTCTTGTTTGTAAACGAAGAGCTTTCAGCAATAACAGCAGTTGTACTGAAATCGTTGTTTACATTGAAAAGAGGGTCAAATAAAAGCATAGAAATACTTTTATTTACCTCGCTTTTGCATTCATACGGATTAAGTGAATCTGTACGAAGATAGGGGATAGTGTAACCGATTGCATCAATGCCCTCTACGGGTGCAGTTTCGGCATTCTTATCTGACGGATCAATTGAAAGGTCAAGCGGCTCGCATCCCGAAAAAGTTGCGATGAGCATTATCGCACAAAGCAACGCAGCTATTATTCTTTTTATTTTCATCAGCTCACCTCATTTACATAACCGATATCGGCTCTACAGATACTGTAAGACCTGTTTTTTCATTGATTTCAAATATGCAACAGTCAAGTTTGATGTTGTTTTCGTCTGTTTTGAATCTTGTCGGAAGTCCTGTCTTAAGAGCCTTGATAACACATTCACTCTCAACACCGAGCACGGAATTCGCAGAACCGCACATTCCGAGGTCTGTTATATATCCTGTACCGCCCGAAAGAATCTGTGCATCGGCAGTCTGTACGTGTGTATGGGTTCCGAAAAATGCAGAAACTCTTGAATCGGCATAAATAGCAAGTGCTCTTTTTTCACCGGTCGATTCAGCGTGAAAATCAACTATTTTAATACGGCAGTCCTTTGTTTCTTCAATCGCTTTGTCAAGACTGTCGAAAGGATTTGCGAAGTTTGAGTTCAAATATGCTGTACCGATAATGTTGATTACAGCAATTCTGTAAGCACCCATATCGATCTTTGCAATTCCTTTTCCGGGCACACTTGCGTGCATATTGTAAGGACGGATAATGTCGTCCCTTTCGTCAAGATAAGTGTGAATTTCAGCTCTTCTGAAAACGTGGTTTCCTGTTGTGATAACGTCAACACCGCTTGCAAAAAGATGGTCTGCAGAAAAGGGGAGAACACCGTTACCTGTTGCGGAGTTTTCACCGTTGGCAATACAGATGTCGATATTATAAAGCTTTTTCAATCCGGGAAGCTTTTTGCGGACAAATTCGCATCCGCTGTTGCTGACAACGTCACCCAATGCAAGTATTTTCATCGTTTCTGCTCCTTTTCAAAATTTTTCTGAATGTCACGGCGTACATAGTTACGAGTACAATTCCTGTCGCCAACCACGAAACGGGATAAGACAGATAAAGAGTAAACATTGAACGGTATTGCGGAAAGACCGTAAATACCCAGAGTACTCTCAGACCGCACACACCGACCATAGTTACAATCATCGGGATGACGGATTTGCCGAGTCCTCGCATCTGTCCCGTAGTAACGTCAAGAACGCTGTTAATAATGTAAGTTACTGCAAAAAGCTTTAAGCGTATAAGTCCCATATCGATAACTTCGCTGTCTGTTGAAAAAACAGTAAGTATCTGCGGACCGAAGGCGAGCAGGGCAACACCGAAAATTGCCGCAATTCCCATACTTACTCCGATGCAGTTGAAGTAAATTTTACGTATTCTTTTGTACTGTCCTGCACCTAAGTTCTGCGATGTGAATGTTGTTGCTGTCTGCGAAACGGAGTTACAGCAGGTGAAAATGATACTGTCAACATTTCCTGAGGCGGTGTTTCCTGCAATTGCCGCAGCACCGAAAGAATTGATTGATGATTGAATAATAACGTTCGAAAGGGAGAACAGCGAACCCTGAAGTCCCGCAGGAATTCCGATTTTAAGAATGTCGAGGAGTTCGTCCTTATAAAAATGAAGCTTTTTCATCGAAAGATGTATGTAACTGTTTATATTAAGAAGAATATAAAGAACACATATTGCAGAAACATACTGCGAGATGATTGTTGCAAGTGCAACACCTGCGACGTTCATATTGAATTTAACAACAAAAATCAGATTAAGCACGACATTGAGAATGCCTGTTGATGTAAGAATATAAAGCGGTCTTTTACTGTCGCCTGTGGCACGAAGGATTGATGCACCGTAGTTGTATACCATATTGGCAGGAGTGCCGAGGAAAAAGATACGAAGATAAAGAGTGGAAAGCGAGTGGACGTCGTCGGGTGTTCCCATAGCACTCAGAGCATAGGGCGAAATAACAACACCGAGAATACCGATGACAAAGCCGCTGATAATAGAAAGAAGCATAGCTGAATGTACGGTGCGGTGAACGGATGCACCGTCGCCTGCACCGATGTGTTTGGCAACAACAACTCCCGATCCCATTGAAAGACCGAGAAAAAGATTAAGCATAAGATTAACAAGTGTTGATGTTGCGCCTACAGCTGCAAGAGAAATACTTCCTGCAAACCTGCCGACAACCATAACATCGGCAGCGTTGTAAACAATCTGCAGAAGACCCGTGACCATAAGCGGAAAGGCAAAGCCTAAAATTTTAGGGAACAGTACGCCTGTTGTCATATCGATGCTGTATTTCTTTTTTGCCATACTGACCCTCCTTGCCTTAAATTAATTCATTATACATTATAACAAACAAAAAAACAAATGTACAGAAAAAAGAAATAAATGTTGACATATATTGAAAAAAATATTAAAATTATCCTTACAAATATTTATAAAAGGGGATAGGATTATGAGCAAAATAAAAAAGATTCTCGCTGTTGTGCTTACTGTGATTATGGTTATGCCGATCGCAATGTTTTCAGCTTCAGCAGCAACACCGGCAGCACCTGAATTCACGTTATCACTTGTTTCAGAAACAGCTTCAACAGTAGTTGTAAGATTTTCTTTGGCAAAAGGAACTTTCAGCGCATTGGATTTCGAACTTCGCACTTCATCAGCAATTAAAGAGTGCACCAAAATCGATAAAGCTGAAGGATTCAAGTCTGTGATTGTTGATTTTGTAAATAATGGCGTAACATTTTCTTCGTCAGAAAATCCTGCAACAAAGATGGTAGCAATTGCATCAACAGCTAACTTTACTAAGCCTTTTGCAATTTATGATTTTACCTTCACAAAGAAAACTTCAGCTCCGGTATCAAGTGCTGATTTTAATGCTGTAATCAAAAACTGTGCTGTGGCAACATCTATGGGTGCAGACGGCAGTGCAAGCGTTGTGGTTACTGATAAAGTAAAGGTAACTTTTGATTTTTACAGCTTCGTGCTTAACGATACATCTGTATCAATGAAGTACAAAGACTCGTACACAATCAGCTACACAACAAACTATGCTCCCGAATCACTTACCTGGACTTCTTCAAATGAAGATGTAATCAAGGTTGACGGTAACGGCAAGCTTACAACAACAGGAACAGGCAGTGCAACAATCACCGTAACAAGTGCTGACGGTATGGTTAACGAAAGCTGTGAAGTGAGCGTAAGCTATCAGTGGTGGCAGTGGATTATCGTTATCGTTCTCTTCGGTTGGATCTGGTATTAATAAGTTGATTTTCAATCGGTCTTTCTTTTTCAGAAAGGCCGATTCTTTTTTTATTATATCGCTTGACAAAGCTTTTTTATTTTAATAGAATTTAGCTGTAACACTTTGCTTTAAAGTGCTAAAAGGAGGAGTTTTATGCAGACTACAATGGCATCAATAATGGGCAATCTTATAAAGCAGGTTGAAAAGAAAATCATTATGGAATCCTTGCCTATAACTGAGTGGGAAAGCTACACAGGCTGGCACCACAAACCGGGCGAGTTTACATACGACAATATGCCGCATCAAATTATGAAGATAGGCGACCGTTGGAGCGTTGGTTATGACGTAACAAGATGGTTCAAGGCTAAGGTGACTGTTCCTGAAACTATGGATGGCAAAAAGCTTTATCTTTATGCGGGCTTCGGCGGTGAAGCACTTGTCCGCATAAACGGCAAAATCGTTGGTGCATTCAGCGACGAGGCAGGCTGGCAGGATCGTACAGTTGTAATCGTTGACAATAACAAAGCAGGCGACGAGCTTGACATAGAGCTTGAAGCAACTGTTAACTGCGGTATGTTCTGTGACGAAGCTATGGCTGGTGCAAAAGACCATACTTATACAATGAAGTATGCACATCTTGCTGCAATTAACGTTGAAACACAGAAATATTGGTATGATATCAAGAGTGCATACGACAGCCTTGAGCAGATAGACAACAAGGTTATCTACGACAGCGTTTATAAAGCGATCGACGAATCTCTCCACGTTCTGGATTTTGACTTTGACGATGAAACCTTCTACAAGAGTGTTCCTGCGGCAAACGAGCTTCTTGTAAAGATGCTTTCTGAAATTCCTGATGCAAAGCAGGGTACTCTTTGCATGATCGGTCATTCTCATCTTGACGTTGCTTGGCTTTGGACAACACGTGAGCTTGTAAGAAAAACTGCAAGAACGTTCTCAAATAACCTTGCAATGATGAAAGAATACCCCGATTTCAAGTTCACACAGAGTCAGGCGATTGTCTATGACTATATGAAAAAATATTACCCCGATATCTTTGAGCAGGTTAAGGAAGCTGTTAAGGCGGGACGTTGGGAAATCGTTGGTAACACTTGGTGTGAAGCGGATACAAACCTTGCAAGCGGTGAGTCACTTGTACGTCAGCTTCTTTACGGCAGAGAGTACTTTATGAAAGAGTTCGGCGTTTCTTCGGATGTTTATTGGCTTCCCGACTGCTTCGGTTTCACGTGGGCTCTTCCGCAGGTTATCAAGCGTTCAGGTATGAAGTATTTCTACACAGCAAAGCTTTACTTCAATGCAACCCATAAGTTCCCGTATTCTGTATTTAACTGGCGTTCACATTCAGGTGATGAAATTGTTGCCTGCGTTCAGCAGCAGCATTATCAGGGTGAGTATGACGCTCATTACATCAAGGATAATTGGGAGCGTACAAATCAGAAGAATATTACAAAGAAATCCGTCGGTTCATTCGGTTACGGTGACGGCGGCGGCGGTGTAACAATCGGTCAGATCGAGCGTTCAAAGCGTTTTGAAAATATGCCGGGTATGCCGAAGGCAGAGAATACATTTGTTGCAGATTTCTTCCGCGGAACAGAAGAGTTCAAGGATGAAATTCCGACCTTCAACGACGAGCTTGTTTATGAAAACCACAGAGGTACTTTCACAAGCCAGGCATTTATCAAGAAGAATAACCGTCGCGGTGAATTCCTCTTCAGAAATGCGGAGTTCGCAAACGTTCTTTCAAATACACTCTTGGGTGATGAATATCCCGCAGAGAAGATGGAAGAAGGTTGGAAGCTCCTTCTTACAAATCAGTTCCACGATATCCTTCCGGGTACATCAATCCACGAAGCTATGGAAATGACACGTGAAGAATATGTGCAGATGAACGAAATCGGTAATGGTCTTCTTTCAACTGCTGTTGAGCATATCAATGAAAATATTAATGTTACAACTGACGGTATCATTGTATGGAATATGAACTCAATGCCGATTACAGGCACTGTAAATGTCAAGCTTCCGTTTGATGCAGGAAAAATTGTTGATGAAAACGGTAACGACTGCCGTTTCGTCAAGGATGGCGAGAATGTAATGTTCATCGCAAAGGATGTTCCGCAGATGGGCTTCAGAGTTTACAAGATTGAAAAAGAAACAGCTTCATTCGATAAGGTTGTTGCTGAAAAGACACTTCTTGAAAACTCAAAGCTTAAGGTTACTCTTGACGAAAATGCTGAACTTGCAAGTATTTACGACAAGGTTAACGGAAGAGAAGTGCTTACAGCAAAGGGTAATGCACTTTCAATCTTCCAGGATAAGCCGATTCACGAAAGTGCCTGGAACCTTGAACTCAACTATCAGAAAAAGCGTTGGGATCTTACAAAGGCAGACAGCATCGAAGTTGTTGCAGCTGACGAGGTCAAGGGCGTTGTAAGAGTTGTAAGAAGCTTTAATAAGTCAACAATCACACAGGATATCATTCTTTATGCTGATGCTGACTACATTGACTTTGACACAAAGGTAGATTGGTACGAAACAGAAAAGGTGCTCAAGGCAGCATTCCCAGTAAGCGTTATCAGCTCACACGCAACATATGAAATTGCACACGGCTCAATCGAGCGTCCGACCCATTGGAATTACAGCACAGATCTCGTTCGTTTTGAGGTTTGCGGTCACAAGTGGGCAGATCTTTCTGAAGGCGACTACGGTGTAAGCATTATCAACGATTGCAAATACGGCTACGATATCAAGGATAGCCTTATGAGAATAACTCTTATGAGAGCTCCTATCTGTCCTGACCCCGTTGGTGACAAGGGCGTAAGCACATTCGTTTACAGACTCTATCCGCATGCAGGTAACTGGTCACAGGCAGATACAGTCAAGTATGCGTTTGAACTTAATCAGCCGCTTAAGGGTTATGCAGCAAAGGCTCAGGAAGGTTCAATCTGTGCTGAAAAATCCTTCGTTGAGGTAAGCAGAAGAAATATCGCTGTTGATGCAGTTAAACCCGCACAGGACGGCAACGGTCTTATCATCCGTATGTACGAAGCAGGCAAGTCAAGAGGTAACGTAAAGGTTAAACTCAACTTTGCCGATGTGAAGAAGGTTATTGAATGTAACCTTATGGAGGTTGACGAAAACGAACTTGAGTTCAGCAATAATGAATTCTCATTCGAAATCACACCTAATCAGGTAAGAACATTCAGAGTTATAGTATAAAAAGCTAAAGGAGTGGATTTGATCCACTCCTTTTTATCGTGCATTCAGTTTTTCTTCAACACACTCTTTCCATCGTTTTGTGACAAGCTGGTGTCCGCCGGTTGTGGGGTGCACACCGTCCCAGAGAAGTTTGAAGATATCCGTCTTTTTTGCGTATTCGTCAAACATATCCTGTAAGGGGACAAAAACAGCATTATATTCATCAGCAATTTTTCTTACTTCTGCAGCATATCTTCCGACATTAGCCTGCATAAAGTCGCTGAATTCCTTGTTTTCGGAAACCCCGAAAAACGGCTCCATAATTATTATAAATAAATCTGGATTCTGACTGAGTGCCCGGTCAAGAATACTTCTGTAAGTTTCGCTGTATTTTTCGGGTGTTGGAGCTGAACCGGTTTCAAAATGGTAGTTCAGGTCATTGATGCCGACAAGGATGCTGAGTACCGTCGGTTTAAGGTCAATGCAGTCCTCCTTCCACCTTGCGTGAAGGTCAGAAATTCTGTTTCCGCTGATACCTCTGTTGATAATTTCAATGTTTTTATCAAGGTTATCGATATACATTTCCGATGCAAGGATGTACTGATATCCGTGACCGTGAATGTGATTCGGATCGTTGCTTCTTCCGCGGTTACCGTCAGTTATGGAATCTCCCTGAAAAAGGATAACATCGTTTTCTTTAAGCTTAAACATAATCTCACTCTCCCATGGAGAAATTATATCACGTAGAGAGTTGTAAAATCAACAAACAAAATGATTTTTACTATTTACTTTATTCTTTGAATATGGTACTCTAATAAAAAATGCAATGGGTGATTATATGTTATTTTCACGAAAAAATAAAGAGCCTAAGATAATGAAAATTGCAGACCTTGATTTCCTTACGCCTGAAGCGAAGGAAGCTTTTAAGGTGCTTGAAATTGAAAGTACTGAACAGCTCCGAGGCAAGGAAGGCGACAATTTCTATCTTGATTATTGCGTAGAAAGCGGAGGGGTTGCAGACCGCGTTATTCTTTATGAAATGCGTGCTGCAGTTTACTTTGCAAATGAAGCGAAACCTGACCCGAAAAAGCTTCGTTGGTGGTATTGGAAAGATGCACTTGTAAGCAGTGAAGAAACGGAAGAAGAAAATGAGCAAAACTAAAAAATATATGTCAACAAAAATCGCCTGTTACACGGGGTATTTCGTGCAGGCGATTATTAATAATTTAGCACCACTTTTTTATGTAATTTTTCAGAATGAATTTGAAATTAATTACACAAAAATCAGTTGGCTGATAATGCTGAATTTCGTAACACAGCTTTTTGTGGATATTATGTCCGTTAAGGTTATTGAAAAGTTAGGCTACAGGGTATCAATTGTACTTGCACACGTTTTCAGTTCTCTCGGATTGTTCCTGCTCGGAGTTTTACCGAGAGCGATGGAAAACCATTACATAGGACTCGTTATTCCGATTTTAATTTATGCAACAGGTTCGGGACTTATTGAAGTGCTTGTAAGTCCGATTGTTGAGGGATTGCCGCTTGAAAACAAGTCAGGCGAAATGAGTCTTTTGCACTCGTTCTATTGTTGGGGACAGATGTCTGTTGTGCTTTTCACAACAATTGCAATTAAATTCGCAGGTAGTGAAAACTGGGTTTATGCACCGATGCTCTGGGCAATTATACCTTTCATAAATATGTTTATGTTTATGAAAGTGCCGATTTTTCCGCCCATTCCCGAAGGCGAGGACGAGATGAAGGTGAGTGAGCTTTTCAGAAGCGGTACGTTCATTCTTCTTGCACTTTTGATGCTTTGTGCAGGAGCAAGTGAGCTTGCAATGTCACAGTGGGCATCAACCTTTGCAGAGGAAAGCCTTGGTGTTGATAAGCTGACAGGCGACCTTCTGGGACCGTGTCTTTTTGCTCTTCTGATGGCGTCTGCAAGGGTCGTTTTCGGTTTTGTAGGGGACAAGGTCGATGTTAAAAAAGTCCTCACATTCAGCGCAGGATTGTGCGTTGCGGCATATCTGCTTTCGACTCTTTCGAAAAGTCCGATTGTATCATTGATCGGATGCGGTTTGTGCGGATTGTCGGTTGCTACAATGTGGCCGGGAGTTTTCAGTTTTGCGGCAAAGATATTCCCGAGGGGAGGTACACCTCTTTTTGCAATGCTCGCAGTTTTCGGTGACTTCGGATGTGCATTCGGACCGTGGCTTGCAGGTGTTGTTTCGGACGGTGTAAGAGCATCGACGATGACATTTGATCCGCTGAAATTCGGATTGATGATTGCTGTAGTTTTCCCGTTAACAATGATAATTACAATCAGCGTACTGTCTAAAAAGAAGAATATTGATGTGTAAAATCAACACCTGTGAAGAAAATTCTTCATAGGTGTTTTTAGTTGGATTTAGTTTATCTTTCTCCTCGACAAATTCGGGTTTATCGAGATGAATCCCGAAAGTAAGAAGTAAGAGTGAATAAGTGATAGCGGGACACCCGCGCCGAATGTAATTTCAGATTATGTGTGATATAACCATCTCGATAAACTTGAATTTGTGGAACCAAAAAGTGTTTGTTTTATTGAAATTTTAAAAAAGATA
>JAZRNR010000080.1:0-3622 GCA_045648305.1 Acutalibacteraceae bacterium | reverse complement strand
GGTGAAACAGCCGCAGAAACAAAAATTGCTCTTGCAAAGCTGAAGGAGTCAATAACCAATGAATGATTTATGTGCTGATATCGGATATAAAAGTATAAATCATCACGGTGAAGAGCTTTGCGGAGACCACGTTGATATAGTTGAGCCCAGCGATGACTCTATGGTCATAGTTCTTTCGGACGGTTTGGGAAGCGGTGTAAAAGCCAGCATTCTTTCTACGCTTACCTCAAAAATTATATCAACAATGCTTGCAGAGGGCTTATCTCTTGAGGAATGTGTTGAAACAATTGCAGCAACATTGCCCGTTTGTTCGGTGCGCGGTGTTGCGTATTCAACGTTTACCATCATTCATCTCAAGAATAACCGTACTGCCGAGCTTATTCAGTACGATAATCCTCACGCGATTATAATCCGTGATGAAAAGAATTGGGATTACCCAAAAACAGAAATGAATATCGGTGGTAAAAAGATATTCAAATCTGTTATTAATTTGCAGGAAAATGATGTTTTTGTAGCGATGAGCGACGGTTGCCCTCACGCAGGAATCGGTATGTCATACAACTTTGGTTGGAAACGTGAGGATATCATCGATTTCATAGAAACTCTTGTCCCTGCAGGATATACGGCAAAAACACTTTCAACAATGCTTGTTGACGAGTGTGATAAACTCTACGGTCATAAGCCGGGTGACGATGCAACAGCTTGTGTTGTGCGAATCACAAAAAGAGTTCCGATGAATATGCTCTTCGGACCTCCGTCGAACCGTGACGATGCCGACAGAATGATGTCTCTCTTCTTCTCAAAGGAAGGAAAGCACATTATTTGCGGAGGAACAACTTCCTCGATTGCCGCAAAATTTTTGAGAAAACCTCTCAAACCATCGCTTATATTTGAGCAGAGCGATGTTCCTCCAACAGCGGAACTCGAGGGAGTTGACCTTGTAACGGAAGGCGTAATTACAGTTAACAAAGTTGTTGAGTACGCAAATGATTACCTCGGTGAAAACAATTTTTATGAGCATTGGAGCTTCAAGCGAGACGGTGCATCGCTTATCTGCCGCCTTCTGTTTGAAGAAGCTACGGATATCAACTTTTACGTAGGTCGTGCGATTAACCCTGCTCATCAGAATCCCGATCTGCCCATCAATTTCAACATCAAGATGAATCTTGTTGAGGAGCTATCAAAGGCTCTTAAGAAAATGGGTAAAAGAATCAAAGTAAGTTATTTCTAAGGAGTGTGCAAATAATGAAAAAGTTTGATACAAAAGTACAGTATCTGAAATATAAGGTTTTGCGTCAGGTAGCACGTGAAGCATGGAACGACACACTTCTTCAGAATCTTCTTGACATTCCGCAGAAGATTGTGCCCGGTAAAACATCAACAATGCGTTGCTGTGTTTATAAAGAACGCGCAATCCTTGGTGAGCGTGTAAAGCTTGCAATGGGCGGTGACAAGGAAAATCCGAACGTTATTGAGGTTATCGATATCGCTTGTGACGAATGTCCTGCAGCCGGCTATGAGGTAACAGATTCATGCCGCGGATGTCTTGCACACAGATGTGAGGACGTTTGCAAACGCGGCGCGATTTCGTTTGACCATAACCACGTTGCACATATTGATAAGTCAAAGTGTGTTGAATGCGGTCAGTGTGCAAAGGTATGTCCGTTTGCTGCCATTGTTAACCGTAAGCGTCCTTGTCAGATTGCTTGTAAAGTCAAAGCAATTTCAATCAATGATGATAATGCCGCAAAAATTGATAACAACAAATGTATCCAGTGCGGTGCTTGTGTATATCAGTGTCCGTTCGGTGCTATCAACGATAAATCTTATATAATCAACGTTATTGATATTCTGAAAAAGAGTCAGAATAATGAAAAATATAAGGTCTATGCAGTTGTTGCTCCTTCAATTTCTAGCCAGTTTACTTATGCAAAACTCGGTCAGGTAATTACGGGACTTAAAGAACTCGGATTTTTCACTGTTGTCGAAGCAGCTCTTGGTGCAGATATGGTAGCGATGAGCGAAGCAAAAGAGCTCAGCGAAAAAGAGTTTTTGACAAGCTCCTGCTGTCCTGCTTTTGTACAGTATATAAAGTCAGCATTTCCGGCACTTGTTCCGCATATATCTCACAATTTGTCACCTATGGCAATGCTTGCGAAGTATATCAAGGAAACAAGCGAGGGAGCAAAGGTAGTGTTCATAGGACCTTGTACTGCAAAGAAAGCAGAAGCACAGCTTGATACAGTCAAGCCATATGTTGATGCCGTTCTTACTTTTGAAGAGCTTCAGGCACTTTATGACAGTAAGGATATTGATATCACAACTCTCGGTGAAGATGTACTTGATAATGCTTCTTATTACGGAAGAATTTTCGCACGTTCAGGCGGTCTTTCTGATGCAGTCGTTCAGGCTCTGACTGAACAGAAGATTGATTTTACAGTAAAATCTGCTGTCTGTGACGGTATCGAAGCCTGTAAAACAGCCCTTCTTAAGAAGAGTAAAAATGTTCTTGATGCAAACTTTATCGAAGGTATGGCTTGTACAGGCGGTTGTATCGGCGGTGCAGGATGCCTTACTCACGGAGAAAAGAACAAAGCACAAGTTGATGTCTACGGAAAAGAAGCACTTGAAAAAACAATCAGTGATGCGGTTTCAATTTTGAAATAATGCAATATAAAGTTAAAGGGAGCATGACCGTAAAAAGTCATACTCTCTTTTTCTAATTATCAATTTATTTTAAAATATTGAAAGATGCAGTTCTAAAAATTTTGCACCTGGACTGCACCTGAAAAATGCATTGGTGAACCAATACAGAGGTGCAAAGGTGCATTTTTTCTGCAAAAGTCAGAAAATTATTTTTCAAATACTTTTAGTTTTCCAAATTTTTAAAATCTGAATTTCAGAATTTTTTGCACTTTTGCACCTAAATTGGCGAGAAGCTAAGGTGAATCAACACTTTTCTTAGGTGCATTTCAGGTGCGTTTAAAATAAATTTGCACCTAAACTCTTTTTTTACACTTAGAATATTATTTTAAAATAATCAGTTCAATGTGTGGCTCAATGAAAAGACTAAAATGCGTCTCGAGATAATTGAGAATATTATGTAGTGATTTAGATGAACCGTCCCAAGAAAACACAGGACTTTCATAATAACAATCCAATGCTTTTAAGTCATTATCTGTAACCAGTCTTCCTAATGAGATTTTGTCTCGAATGATAAAATAACATTGTTTCATAACAGCACCTCCTTTTTAGTTTTATTATAACTTAATTAAAAATACAGGTGGTACCCCCCATGCTTGAAAAGCTTGTTATTATTATTTGAATGTAAAAAAATTAGAGATGAAATAATTGATGAAATGAGAGTAGAAACCATAAACCTATTTTCTGGCCGCCTATCCACCGACGGTTTGCCGCCGTAAAGGTTATAGGGTGAACCGTCACTTTCTCGATTCGGACATTTTTTTCGTAACATATCAAACCCATACAGAACAAAGAAAAAAGCCAGGGAACACCTAGTGTTTCCTGACTTTGTTTTTATGGTCGGAGTGGCGGGACACGGCTTTTCTTCGCAAATCCTGAGTCCTCGGCGACCGTTGCTTTGCAACAGTACCCGCCTCAG
>JAZRNR010000079.1:0-8968 GCA_045648305.1 Acutalibacteraceae bacterium | reverse complement strand
TCTTAATAAGGCAACAGGTGACAGACTTGACGTTGAGCTTTATAAGAACAACCCCGGCTATTCAGTATGGTATGAGGGACTTCCCACAGTTGCTGCAGTTGAGGTTGTGCCCGTTCTCAATATTCAGGTAAAGCAGTTCTTTGTTCGCATTGAAAACAACGTTATCGCTCTTCTCGGTAAGACATCCGTTGCAGACAATTTTGTTCTTAAGGATAATTTTGGAAGATATTACACCGTTTCTGAAGTCGGTTATCTTGAAATCGGCGACGATATGAAGGTATATATGAGCCCGGGCGAAACATTCGGTGAGCTTCTTCTCGGCGGCAGCGGTGCAAAGGGCTTTGAATACGCTCCGATAAGAGAATACACAGGCGAAGACATTATTATTATGGATCTTATGAACGATGCCGCAGGTTACGTTGCAAACCCTGCAAACTATGTTCTTGCAGGTCTTCAGTACAATGAATACACAGACGTTTTCGACAGCGATACATGGTGCCTTATTTCCTACGGTAAGGGTGCGGCACCGACATTCATCGGAAACTTCTATAAAATTTATGACAGCGTAAGATAAGGAGGACAAACTGAATGAAAAAGACTTTCAAAAAAATTATTTCAACACTTCTTGTTGTTGTAATACTCTTCACGGGTGCAACAGGTGTTGCTGCTTCGGACTCAGCAGCTATGGACAACAGCGGAGTTATGTTTGCAACCAATGCAATCAACAGCGTGCTTAACGTTGTGTTTATCGGATTCAGTGCTCTCTTCCCGAAGAATTTCCCGACTGTTGATGAGTACTATGCATCAGGAAGCGAAAACTTCTATGCAGGTATGGATTCTTTTGTTGATGAACCTGCTTCGGGTGCAAAATGGCACCTCGGCTTCGGTCAGGCAAGCATGGTTCCCGAAAACCTCAAGGACGGTTCAAAGGAATATTACACAGGCGGTTATTTTACACAGAAGATTGACGGTGTTTATGACGACCAGAGTGCAAACGCAATTGCAATGCACGACAATTCAGGCAGAGGCACAGTTGTTTCTGTTTCAATCGACGGTGTAGGTGTTAACAATGCTGACGTGCGTACAATCCGTGCAGAGGCAGAGCGAAAGCTCAGCGAGCAGGGTGTTGAAAGCGACATCGTTGCAATCAACATCAGCGCAACTCACTGCCATACTGTTATTGACACTCAGGGCTTCGGTCTTGGACCGATTATTACAAAGCTTTTCCACAATATCCTTTCTTTCCTTCCTTTTATGGAACCGATCAGAAGTATTGACGCGGATTTCTATCCTGTTATGATTGATGCTACATCAGATGCAATTGTTGAAGCATACAACAATATGGAAGCAGGCGAGCTTTACTATTTTGAAACAGCAGGTATCGGCAGAAGCGAAAGAAACCAGAACTATATGGACGACGAATACGAATATATTTTCAACAAGAGATATAATCTTGAAGGTTATCAGCACGTAATTGCTTGCTTCAAGTTTGTGCCTGATAACAAAGCTTCAGAGCCGACGGTTATTGCAAACCTTGGCGGACATCCCACAACAATCAACAGAGCAACAAAGCTCCTTTCAGCCGACTATCCTCATTATATGGAGAAAAAGATAAACGATGCAGGAATGAACTTTGCATTTATTCAGGGTGCACAGTCACCGATTTCTGTTAATAAGGGCGGTGTTCAGACTCAGGAAGTCATTGACGAAGTGAATGCTGAAATTGAGGCTGATCCGCGCGTTAAGGATTACGAAGGTGCAAAGTCGCTCGGTTATGAATTTGCAAGACTCATCCTTGAAGCTCAGGAAGATGCAAAACCCGTTGAGCCGATGCTCAATGTTAAAATGGAAGAAATAACAATTCCGATGGAGTACGGTCTTATGCAGCTCGGTGCGGTTTCAAGCCTTCTCGGAACAACAACAGTTAAAGACAAATCTGCTCCTTGCGGTTATTCCGTAATCAGCGAGATCGGTTACCTTGAACTCGGTAAGGATATTGTTATGCTTACAGTTCCGGGTGAGCTTATTCCTCAGCTCGTTTACGGTAATGTTGTTGATAAAACTCAGTCCTATCTTGGCGAAGATTGGGAGCTTGATATCACATCAGACCTCATCGGTGAGGACAAAACCGTTCTTGTAATGGGTCTTTGCAACGACGCTATCGGTTACATCGTACCCGACAACGATTATGCTCCGTTCATCGCGGATTCACTCTGGAACACAGAGCTTGGTGAAAAACTCTGGGGTCCTGCTCAGCATCATTACGAAGAAATGCTTTCAATGGGAAGCAAGACAGGTTCAACTGTTATGGGTGCACTCAATGCTCTTGTTACAGAGGTTCAGTAAATAACAAAACATCATAATTTTTTCAGGGGTGAAAATTATGGCATTTAAAAGGGAAAAGGGAGCTAATGCGCAGGCATTCGATGAGCTTCGCAAGCAGGACGACACTTCCGAAGCGAAGCGAATGGTCAACCGCCGATACGTCGGCACAAAGGAAACCCTCGGATTCATAATCTGGGATGCGGCGCAGAGCTTTAATATCAATATCTATTCAACACGTTTTATAACAAGTATCGTTGGTGTTGACCTCGGTCTGCAGACAATCGCAAATGCGATTAACAGCGTATGGGATATTATTAACGATATGATTTTCGGTGCGGTTGTTGATAAAACACGTACCCGTTGGGGTAAGTTCAGACCGTATCTTATGTTCCTTGCACTTCCGGGATGCATTCTTACATCGCTTTACTGGCTTATGCCGCACCTTTTTGCAGGTACGTCGCAGGTGGATATGCTTAAGTTTATTTTCTATCTTTTGCTGACGGTTACCCGCGAAGGTGTTACAACTTTCCAGACAATTTCACGAACGGGACTTATGGCGACGATAACGCCCAATCCGATTGACAGAACACGTCTTATTACAATTGCAAACTTTGCCTCAGGCTTCTTCGGCGAAAAGCTGCCCGAACAGGCGGTAACAATTCTTATCGACGTGTTCCGCGGAATGTATGCCAAAAATCCGATTAAGCTTTCAAAAGCTTATACGAATCTTTTCGTCGGAATGGGTATTTTCACTACGGTCGCATCAAGTATTTCCTCTTTCTGGTTCTTCTACAATTCAAAGGAAAGAGTTATGCAGTCCGTAAAATCTCCGGGAGTAATAGAATCTGTTAAGTCAGTTATCAGCAACAAACCGTTATTGCTTATAACTTTGTCAGACTTCCTCAGCGGTTTTGCAATCAAAGGAAGTCAGGATGACTATTACACCGATGTTCTTCATTTCTCATCAATGACACTTGTTGCAGGTATTCCTGCCGCACCGATAAGCCCTGCCAGCTACGCTTGGGTTCCGTGGATGAGAAAGCATTTCTCAAGCCGTACGCTTTATATCCTTGCGAAAGAAATCGGCAATATTCTTTATGTTCCCGTGTTCATTTTCGGCTGTATCGGTATGAAGGGCAATTTCTCCGGCGGTATGTACCAGAAGGTTGTGCCGATGGGTATTGCAATGGCTCTTTGGGAAATCATATGGACTCTGTTCTTCGGACTCAAGTCTGTTATCGGAACAGAAATGTACAATGAAGCAATGGATTACTGCGAATGGAAGAACGGCTACCGCACGGAGGCGATGGCATCCGTTGCACGCGGTACTGCTGCAAAAATTTCTTCAAGCGTAAGCAACGTTGTTACAACAATGATAAAGAAAATTATCGGCTACGAAGCGGATGCATTCAGAACGGGTAAGGAGCAGACAGATAAGGTTAAGTTCTACCTCTTTGCTATGTTCACAATTATTCCTGCCGTTACAGGTTCACTCGGAATTATCCCGATGCTTTTCTATGACCTTGATAACGACAAGAAGGAAAGAATGTATGCAGAGCTTATTGCAAGACGTAAGCTCATAACCGAAAAACTCGAGCAGGATACAGAAAACATTCTCGGTCTTGCTGATACAGTTTCAGTTGGCACAAACAAAGAATAACCCCCGCAAAATCAGGAGAATATTATGGAAATCAGATACATAAAAGAAAACGAAGCTGCCGACTTTCAGAAGGTTTCGGCTGCCTCGTTTATCTGGAAATTCAATGCTGAAGAGGACAATACCGTAAAAGGTCCTGTCCTCGCAGCTTTTGAAAACGGAAAGCTCATTGCAGGAGTTGAAATGTTTAATTTCAGGGTTAACTTCTGCGGAGGTCTTCTGGATGCAGTTGTTGCAACAGGAGTCTGCAGTCTTCCCGAATGCCGCAGAATGAGCGGTGTCCGTAAGATTTTTAATAAAATCGCACAAGATGCAATTGAAAACGATTGGACACTCGGCTTTTTGCATCCGTTTTCAATAACATATTATGAAAAGTTCGGTTATGCAAACCTTACAAGAATGTTCTTAATAAAGGTGCCGTTTGAAAAATTAAAACACATTCCGCACAATGCGGACGTTGAGCTTTACGACGGAAGTCAGTACGACGAGCTTCGAGAACTTCACGAAAAATGTTCGTTCAAGGAAAATCTTATGGCACTTCGTGAAGACAAAAATCACTTCTGCGACAAACCGCTTGAAGAAGCAAATTATACTTACATCCACCGCGACAAAAACGGTATTGCTGACGGATACGTAAACTTCAAGGTGAACAGACCAACCGACCTTACCGTTGAGGATCTGTTCGTTCTTACACCCGAGGCACTTCTTGGTATAATCGGTTTCTTACGTAATTACGACGGTATTGTAAAAACGCTTCAGGTCAAAAAACAGTATCCCGGTTCTCCGTTTGCTTGCCTTTGTGAAAACATTGATGAAGTTACCTATGTTCAGAGTGGCGGTGCAGCGGGACGAATTTATAATATGCAGAAGCTTCTTGAGGCTAATGCTTACCCCGAAAAGCACGGCAGATTCAGCCTGAAATGCATTGATGACATTGAGCTGAACAATGCGATTTTTGACGTTGAATATGAAAACGGTAAGGCAACCTTAACACGTAGGGAAGACGGTGAATATGATATCTGTCTTACTGCCGCTGCTGCCGCAAAGCTTATGCTTGCGGGTGAGGGACACACCGCCGAAACTGCGGTGTACCTTAGCGGAGTTGAAATCAACGGCAATGCGGACGATTTCTTCCGTGCATTTCCTCACCGTTTCACAAGATTTACAGACAGCAAGTGGACAGAGTAAAAATTTTTTATTGGAGATGAAGCTATGAAAATCGCAAAAAAGTTTTTATGCATTTGTCTGACCTTAATAATGTTGGCTTCTTCGTTTGCAGTTGCATCAGGTGCTGCTGAGTTGACTTTTGATGTTTCAGAGGCGGTAATAGTGATTTCGCAGACCGCAAACAAGACTGACAAATATGCTGCAGAGCGACTTAAATATTACCTTGATGAAATCACAGACAGCAACATTCAGATTGTTGATGACAGCACAGAATCGGAATATGAAATTTCTGTCGGTGCAACTAACCGTACGGATGCCGATTTCTCTTCAAGTGCAGACGGAAGCTATATCATAACTTCAACAGAAAATGAAATCATAATCAATGGTGCAGGAAACAAGGGTACCATCAACGGTGTTTACGCTTTCCTTGAAAAATACTGCGATTGTCATTGGTATGAATCAGAAGTTATAATCATTCCGGAAAATGCCGGGCTTGAAATTCCTGCAGGAATTGATGTTGAATACACTCCGTTTTTTGAATACACAGAAGCGGACACAAAAAGTGCATGTGATCCCGAATTTTGTATCGCAAATGGTCTTACGGGCGGCATTTACAAAAACCTGACGGATGAACAGGGCGGTGACGTCGATTACCTCGGACTTCCGAGCCACACGCTTACAAGCATTTATTGTAATCCGTCAAAGTATTTCGAAGAGCATCCCGAATATTTTGCTTTGCATAACGGTTTGCGAACACAGAAACAGCTTTGCCTGACAAATGAGGATGTTAAGGACGTCGTAACTCAGGAAGTTTTTGAAGTGCTTTCTCAACAGCACAATCCCGAAGCTTCGGTTCAGATACTTTCAATAACCCAGGCAGACAACAGCGAATACTGTATGTGTAAAAACTGTGCGAAGCTTGATGCTGAAAACGGCTCACAGGCAGGAACAATGCTTACTTTTGCAAATGAAATTGCAAAAAGAGTCAAAGCAACCGGAAAATATGAAAACGTTGTGATCGACACGTTCGCTTATCAGCATACAAGAAAAACACCGACCAACGTTGTTCCGCGTGAGGATGTTATAGTCCGCCTTTGCTCAATCGAATGTTGCTTTGGTCACACTCTTGACGACCCGAAATGCAAGGAAAACGTCAAGTTTATGGATGACCTTGAAGCGTGGAGTAAAATCTGCAACAGACTTTACATCTGGAATTACAATCTTAACAGTGACGAAAGTGTAAACATTAACGCAAACTTCGGCACACTTCAACGCAACACACAGATTTTTTACGAACATAACGTAAAAGGAATTTATCAGCAGGGCGTCTTTTACATCAACGAGTGCGACGGTGAGTTTGCCGAAATGAAGACATATCTTCTTTCAAAGCTGATGCAGGACCCGTACCTTGATTACGAAGCTGAAATGCTCGGATATTTAACGGGAGTTTACGGCCCCGGCGGTAAGCATCTTAAAGAATTTATCGACATTGTGACCGACCACGCTGTTACAAAGGTCAAGCACCTTTACCTTGAAGAGGATTCAAGATTTTCTCTTCCCGGTATGATGCCGTGGGAAGTTTCACGTTGCGATGAGCTTTGGGAAAAAGCAAAAGCCGAAGCTGAAACAGACGAACAGCTTCAGCAAATCATCCGTTCAGAAATCTGTTGGCGATATTGGAAATGTTCAAACAAGCGTTCCGAATTTTCGCTTTTCCAAAGTCCGTATCTTCAGATGAAGGCTAACAAAGAGCTTTACGAAGACCTTGTTGCGCTTGGAATAACAAGAATGGGCGAAAGACCGGGTCACGAGCTTTCAAGCAATGAATTAAGGCACTATACACGCCGTATCTATACGTGGATTACACTCTACGATGAACCTATATGGGATGCGATTAATCCGTTGGCTGTTAAAATGTACGAAGCGTTAGAAAGAATTTATATATTTTTACATCCCCGTATGTATTAAAAACAACCACGGTTCTCTTTTGAAGAGAACCGTGGTTTGCTGTTTCAGGGATGATGTCCATTTAATTTTGTTCAAGAATCTTTTCTTTTTTTCGTTCAAATTCTTCTTGCGAAATAAGTCCGATTTCAAGAAGATATTTGGCTTTTTTTAACTCAGTTTTTGTGTCAGGCTGTTCAGGGGTGTTGTCAGCTTTCTTTATTCCGATAAGCCAGAAAAGGAAAAATGAAACCGTTGCAACAGAATCCAAAAATGCATTTATTAAATATACGGGGTTGCCATAGTTCAATTCATCAATACCGAAAAGTAATGTACTGAGTGTGAATAAGATGTTCAGCACAATTAAAACGATACTTAAAACCCTTAAAAGTATTATTTTTTTGAAATTTTTACGAACAGAAACAATGGCATAAGCAGAAAAAATTATCGAAAACAAACTTTCGTAAAAACAAAAAGTAATGCGAATTTCACTACAAAAAGCATAAACGTTACCTGAGATTGCCAGGTCTTCTATTGTTTCAAGCGGAACAATTACGTTCAGAAGTTCTTCATAACCCCAAATAAACGGAGCACAGCTGACAACAAGAATACACAAGCTGATTATCAGCAAAAGAATACAGCTTACAGAAAGTAACCCGTGATCAAGCTTTTTTCGGGCAAAGAAAAGGATATAAACAGCTGAAATGATAAACGGTGCATACAAAAAAACTGAAAATGCAATATCCGTCAGAAACACCAACGAATGAAATACAGGATGCCGAAGATAGTCTTCAGCGAAAATAAAAATATTTGAAAAAAGACTGCCTGCAGCACCGATTGCGGTAACGATGCCGAGCCATAAAAGATTTTTACGGTTAGCCGAATAATTCATACGTACACCTCCGTTGACTGTTATACTGTCATTGTAGCACGTTGTATGTGAAAAGTAAAGTAACGTAGTCTGCTGTGTATCGGAAACACATTGAGTTTAATTAACCATTTTTTGTATAGCAGGTTTTAATTTTAAAAAATAACAGCTACTTGATTTTTTGATATAATTATAGTATAATACATTGAAATAAATGCGATTATCGGGAGAAGTAACTCTTGTTCGGTTCAGCAGAGAATGAAGCATTACGGTGAAAGCTTCTTGTTCCGTCTTTTGTGAAATGCACCCGCCAGCACGCAAGGGGAAAGATATTCAAGTATCCTTGTGCGGAAGCCACCGTTAAAGGGCTAAAAAGTAATAAGTCGGAGTGGAACCGCGGATAACCGCCTCCGTCGCCTTTGGGCGATGGGGCTTTTTTATTTTCCGTTGTCTTCGACCGCTTTTGAAAGAGAGTTGATTTTATGTTTGACAGAATGAGGGAAGACATCCGTTGCGTTCTTGACCGTGACCCTGCGGCACATTCGGCCATTGAAGTTATGCTTCTTTACCCGGGCTTCAAGGCAATACGAAGCCACAGAAAGGCTCATTGGTTTTACAAAAAGAAGATGTTTTTCATCGCAAGAATGATTTCTCAACGTAACGTAAAAAGAACAGGTATCGAAATTCATCCCGGTGCTGAGATCGGCAGAAGATTTTTCATCGACCACGGAACGGGAATTGTCATCGGTGAAACGACGGTGATTGGCGATGACGTTACAATTTATCAGGGAGTAACCCTTGGCGGTACGGGTAAGGATATCGGGAAACGTCACCCGACAATCGGCAACAATGTGCTCATCGGTGCAGGATCAAAGGTGCTTGGCCCCATAACCGTAGGCGACAATACAAATATTGCCGCAGGTGCTGTTGTGCTTGATAAAATCCCCGAAAATTCAACAGCCGTCGGTGTGCCTGCAAGAGTTGTCCGACGTAATGGAAAACGTGTT
>JAZRNR010000078.1:0-25097 GCA_045648305.1 Acutalibacteraceae bacterium | reverse complement strand
CCGAACAAAGCAGAAACTGTAACCTTAACCTTATTGTTATCAAGGTCGATTTCTTCAACAGTTCCTGAGAAACCTTCAAAGATTTCGTCAATGATGTTGACTGTGTCGCCAACTTCATACTTGACTTCGACAACCTTCTTTTCAACGCCGAGTCTGTAAACTTCCTCTTCTGTAAGGGGAACGGGCTTACCCTCGGGACCGACAAAACCTGTTGCACCGCGTGTTCCGCGGATTACAAGCCAAGCTTCATCGCTGATTTTCGGCATATCGTTTTCGTCAAGGAATGTTGCGATTTTAACCATAACATAACCTGGGAAGATTTTACGCTCAACCTCACGGGTCTTGCCGTCCTCACGAACCTCAACAACTGTTTCGGTCGGGATTTTGACTTCGAAAATCTCATCCTGCATCTTACGGTTTTCCGCAGCCTTCAAGATGTTTGTAGCTACTTTATTCTCGTAGCCTGAGTAGGTATGAACAACATACCATCTGGAGTCATTAGACATTGCCTTTCCTCCGTATACTCTTAATTATTCAGCAGCTGTAGGTGCTGCTGTGCTTGTTGCAGGCGCTGTTGTTGCAACTGTTGTCTGAGCTGTTGTAGAAACAGTTGTTCTGTTCTCTGCTGCTTCACGAAGCGCATCGATACCGCTTGTAAGACCGAGGTCTACAAGGAAAACTGCAACACCGATTACTGCGATACAAGCAAGTGTGATCAATGTTCCCTTAAGAACTTCTTTGCCTGCGGGCCAAGTGATCTTTTTAACTTCGCCCTTAAGGTCTTTGAAGAAGCGAGCGATTGCCTTGAAGATATTCTTCTTATTCTTCTTGGGCTTCTTGGAAGTCTTTTCCTTTTCAGCGTTAGCAATCTTCTTTGCTGCTTCTGAGCTTTCTTTGTTAGCCATAGCAGTTATCCTCCCAGCTTACTTCGTTTCTTTGTGGAGAGTATGCTTTTTGCAGAATCTGCAATACTTGTTCATCTCCAACCTGTCGGGTGTGTTCTTCTTGTTCTTCATTGTGTCATAATTGCGCTGTTTGCATTCTGTGCATGCAAGTGTAACTTTGACTCTCATTTCTTCGGCACCTCCATTTTACCGGTTAATCCGGACCTTTAAAGCCTCCCTCGTAACGGACCTTACACCCTGTAAGTTCCTAAAAGAGGGCACAAAAAAAGAACCCTCTACAAGAGGTACAGATATTTTAGCAGATGTATCAATGTTTGTCAATAGTTTTTGTGCATTTTTTTGCCCGGAACCCTTGATATCAAAGGCTTTGCGGTTTTTCCCAAGTGATAGTGGACAAGCCTTCACAATAACACTAAATGTGCGAATTGACTTTAGCTGTCGGTTTTGTTAAAATATGATGTAATATAAAATTTTTATAAGTGGCGATAAAATTATGATAAGAATCAACGAAATAAAACTCCCTCTCGAAGCAACTCAGGAAGACGTCCTTGCCGCTGCTGCAAAGGCATTGCGTTGCCCGAAGAGAAAAATCAGAACACTTGAAATCGCAAGGAAATCGCTTGACTCAAGAAAGAAGGATAATCTTTTCTTCGTTTACAGCGTCGACGTTACCGTTGACGGTGACGAAACCGAGCTTCTTGAAAGAAGCGGTTGCAAGAAAGCGATGATAACCGAGCCGTTTTCATACACCTTGCCCGAAAGCAAAAGAAAGAGCAATCTCCGCCCTGTTATTGCAGGCTTCGGTCCCGGAGGAATGTGGGCGGCATTGACACTCGCCCGTGCGGGACTGCGTCCGATTGTTCTTGAAAGAGGCCGCGACATTGACAGACGTACAGCCGACGTTAACAAATTCTGGACAACAAAGGTTATCGACGAAACCTCAAATGTACAGTTCGGTGAAGGCGGTGCAGGCACATTCTCTGACGGCAAGCTGACAACAGGAATCAAGGACAAGCTTTGCAGAAAGGTTTTCCTTGACTTCGTTGAGTTCGGTGCACCCGAAGAAATTCTTTACTCATGGCGACCGCACATCGGCACAGACAAGCTCGTTCAGGTTGTAAAGAATATGCGAGAGGAAATAAAATCCCTCGGCGGCGATGTGCTTTTCTCGTGTCAGCTCACGAATGTGATTATCGCAAACGGAGTTGTTCACGGTGTGACATATATAAATGAAAAAGGCGAAACAGTTGACCTTGAAACGGACAGCCTTATTCTTGCAATCGGTCACTCTGCAAAGGATACCGTTGAAATGTTATATAATAAAGGTATAGATATTATGCAGAAGCCGTTCTCTGTCGGTGCAAGAATCGAGCATCCCAGAGAGATGATCAACCGTTCACAGTACGGCAAGTTCGCAGGACATCCTGCACTCGGTGCGGCAGACTACAAGCTCGCCTGCCACCCGCCCCACGGCAGAGGCGCATATACATTCTGTATGTGTCCCGGCGGTACGGTTGTTGCCGCAGCAAGCGAAAACGGCGGTGTTGTTGTAAACGGTATGAGCAACTTCGCTCGTGACGAGGAAAATTCGAACTCCGCACTTCTTGTCGGAATCGAACCTGAGGATTTCGGAAGCGACCATCCGCTCGCAGGCTTCAGGCTTCAGCGTGAAATTGAAGAAAAAGCCTTCCGTTGCGGCGGCGGTGATTTTACCGCACCTGCACAGCTCGTCGGCGATTTCCTGCAAAATGTCAAATCCACTCAGCTCGGAAGCGTTAATCCTTCCTGCCCGACGGGGGTTAAGATGGGCGATATCCGTGAGGTGCTTCCCAAGAAGGTTACAGACACAATGGCTGATGCAATCGTGAAAATGGGTCAGCAGCTCAAGGGGTTTGACCTTCCCGACGCTGTGCTTACAGCACCCGAAACGCGTTCATCCTCACCCGTAAGAATCGTCCGCGATGAATTTTATCAGGCACTTAAGGTAAGAGGTCTTTACCCCTGCGGTGAAGGTGCAGGATACGCAGGCGGAATCGTTTCCGCGGCAGTTGACGGCATCCGCTGTGCCCACGCAGTGCTAAGCGATGAATTTTAATATTTATTATGCTATATAATGTATAGAGAAACGAACTGTCTTAAGTAGGCAGTCCGTTTTGTTTAGGATAACGATAATATTATCAAAATATTGACACGTTCGGGTTTGTGGAGTTCTTTGATTTTGCACAATCCGCCTCTGTGCTCGTAGGGACCGGCCTCCCGGACGGTCCGCAGATTACGCTGAATTAACGGACGGTCGAGGACGCCCGTCCCTACGCAGTTGACTGAAGCAGGGTTCGTAGGGTCGATTCACGAATCGACCACTAAATCATATCAAATTTTAAAGGGACGTCGAGGACGTCGTCCCCTACAATAATCATTTAAAATTTGTTCAACAAACCCTAATTTGTTAACCTGCTTACGGGTGTGATTCGCCTTTTCTGTATGCCGCCATAACGGTTTTGAATATCTCTGCGTTTGACGGCGGTGTCCACGTTATTGCATTTGCACCTGCTTCGATTGTTTTTCTTATGCTTTCTTCCGTCGGACCGCCCGTTGCGATTATCGGAACATCGTGATATTTCTGCCTGATTTTTCTGACGATATCTGCCGTTTTTGATGCACCCGATACATTTAATATGCTTGCACCTGCGGCAACACGCGCATCAATATCCTCATCCTCGCGGACAACCGTTATAACCGTCGGGATATCCACCGCCTGCGAAACCTGTTCAACAATGTCGTCCGATGTCGGTGCATTGAGGACAACACCCATTGCACCCTGCATTTCGGCAAACTCGGCAAGGCTTATCACCCTCTGTCCTTTTGTAAGGCCTCCACCGACACCGACAAAGACGGGAATATCCGAAACCTGCAGAATCGCCTGTGTGATTACAGGCTGAGGTGTGAACGGATAAACGGCAATCACCGCATCTGCGTTGACATTTTTTATTATTGCAACATCGGTTGAAAAAACTAACGATTTGATTCTTTTTCCGAATACCGTTATACCGCTGCACTCGCGGATAACCTCAGGTACTCTCAGTGAAAATTTTCTCAATGTGCCATCAATCGGTCTGGGCTGTACCTTCGCCATTCAATCACTTCCTTTATATTTATAATAGTATATAATTGTTTCCTGTTTATTAAGTAACTTTTAATATACACCTCTGCACTTGAAAATTTGGTCAAAACATAGTAAAATAATTGTATATTTTGATTTGGCGAGGATTTATTATGCTTTCTGAAAAAATACAGAAAATTTTGCTTGAAGTGCAGAAGCCGGGACGTTACGTCGGCGGCGAGCTTAACAGCGTTATCAAAAACAAGGATGACGTTGCTGTCCGCTATGCTTTCTGCTTCCCCGATACTTACGAAATCGGAATGTCGCACCTCGGAATGAAAATTCTTTATTCCGTTGTCAACAACCGTGACGATGCCTGGTGCGAGCGTGTTTTTGCACCCGATAACGATATGGAAGAGAAAATGAGAGAGAACAACATCCCTCTCTGGGCACTCGAAAGCGGTGACAGTGTTAAGGATTTTGATCTCATCGGTTTTACTTTGCAGTACGAGCTGAGCTTTTCAAATGTTCTTAATATGCTTGACCTTGCAGGTGTGCCGATTTATTCGAAGGACAGACCTGACCTCACACCGATTGTTGTTGCAGGCGGTCCGTGTGCTTGTAACGCGGAGCCGATGGCAGATTTCATCGACGTGTTTATGCTCGGTGACGGTGAGGAAACAACAGACCTTCTTATCTCTCTTGTAAAAAAGCACAAGGAGCTCGGCTCTTCTAAGCTTGATTTCCTTCGTGATGTTGCAACTCATAAAGGATTTTACGTTCCTGCTTTCTACGACGTTGAATACAATGCTGACGGCACAATCGCAAGCATAACAGCAAAGGAAACTGCTCCCGAAAAGGCTGAAAAAGCGATTGTTTCCGATATGGATAAGGCAGTTTACCCCGAAAAATTCATCGTGCCGTCAATCGAGGTTGTTCACGACAGAGTTACAGCAGAAATCTTCCGCGGATGTATCCGTGGCTGCCGATTCTGTCAGGCAGGCTTCCTTTACAGACCTATCCGTGAAAAATCACCCGAGGTTGTTGAAGCACAGTGCAAAAAGCTTTGCGAAACATCGGGCTATGACGAAATCTCACTCTGTTCACTCAGCACAAGCGATTATACAGGACTTCAGCCGCTTCTTAATTCAATGCTCGACTGGACAATCAAAGAGAAAATCAATGTAGCTCTTCCCTCTCTTCGTGTTGATAACTTTTCTGACGAGCTTATGGAAAAGCTTGCAGTTGTCCGCAGAAGCTCGCTCACATTCGCACCCGAGGCAGGTACACAGCGTCTTCGCGATGCAATCAACAAAAACGTTACCGAAGAGGACGTTATGTCTACCGTTGACAAGGCATTCGCAGGCGGATGGACAGCCGTTAAGCTTTACTTTATGATCGGTCTTCCGACAGAAACTCTTGACGACGTTGCAGGAATTGCACAGCTCGGACAGCGAGTTGTTGACGAATATTACCGCCTTCCCGACAGACCGAAGGGTAAGGGCGTTCAGGTCAGCATAAGTGCTTCTTCATTCGTTCCGAAGCCGTTCACACCTTTCCAGTGGGAGCCTCAGGATACACAGGAAATGCTTGCTGAAAAACAGGAGCACCTTATGCAAAGCGTTACAACAAAGAAAATAAAGATTTCAACCCATACAACACAGACGAGCTTTATGGAAGGCGTTCTTGCCCGCGGTGACAGACGTCTTTCAAAGGTTATTGAGCTCGCTTGGAAAAAAGGTTGCAAATTTGACAGCTGGGATGACCAGTTTAAATATGATATGTGGATGGAAGCTTTCGAAGAAGCAGGGCTTGACCCGAAATTCTACGCTAACCGTCGCCGTGATTTTGACGAGATTCTTCCGTGGGATCACCTTGACTACGGCATAAGCAAGAAGTTCCTTATCAACGAAAACAAAAAGGCTCATGAAAGCATAACTACTCCGCACTGCAGAATTCAGTGTGCAGGCTGCGGCTCAAATAAACTTAACGGAGGTAAATGCGATGCGCTCAGTAAGGCTTAATTTTTCAAAAACAGGCAGAGCGATTTACATCTCTCACCTCGACGTTAACAGAATGATGACACGTGCCGTAAGACGTGCACAGCTTCCGATGTGGTACACAGAGGGCTTCAACCCTCACCCGTATATCGCTTTTGCTCTTCCGCTTTCACTCGGTCAGTCAAGCGACTGCGAATATATGGACATCCGCATTGAAGGCGATATGACAGACGAAGAAATCAAAACAAGACTTAACGAAACCTTGCCTGAAGGGTTGAAAATTCTTTCTGTCGGTGCTCCCGTGCACGATGCAAAGCTTATTGAAAAGGCTCAGTATTTCGTAAAAATCGTTTTTGCAACAAGCGAAGAAGCTTCCGCTTTCTGCAGTAAGGCCGACGAGCTTATGAAGGGTGACGAGCTTATGGCTGAAAAGCCGGGCAAAAAGGGTCACCGCAAGATTATGAAGCAGGTTAACCTTATTGATATGATTTTCGACGCAAAAATCACTTCAGCAGACAACGTTGTTAACCTTCAGTGTGTCCTTGCGGCAGGAAATACGCACAACCTTAACCCCTCTTTACTTGTTGAAACAATTGAAAATTGTGTTTCCCTCAAACACGCTCAACTACATATAGTACGCAAAAAACTTATCACAAAAAATAATGAAAATTTCCGCTGAAATTTTAAAAAAACACTTGCATTTATGTACAGTTTGTGATAACATATCTAAGCATTTCTGACCACTGCAGGGATAAGTATGCCTTGTAGCGGGGTTTAATGCCCAACATTAAAGCGGACGGTCCTCTGGAGAGTAATCTCGTACGAACGCCTGAAATTCTATGGGAGGTGTCTGTAATGGACGCACTTAAGTTAATCGCACAGGACAGCCTCAAGGCTGAGGTTTCCGAAGCAATCAAAGTCGGTAACACAATCAAGATCTGGGTTAAGATCCGTGAAGGCGAAAGAGAAAGACTCCAGGCTTTCGAGGGTACAGTAATCGCTCGTAAGGGCAGCGGTGTTTCCGAAACATTTACTGTTCGCCGTGTATCATACGGTGTTGGTGTTGAGAGAGTCTTCCCGATTCACTCCCCCAACGTTGATAAGATCGAGCTTATCAGAACAGGTAAAGTACGCAGAAGCAAGCTCTACTATCTGCGTGACAGAGTCGGTAAGGCAGCTAAAGTTAAGCAGCAGATCGGCTAATCAACCAAGAGCTGAAGGTACGCAGTGCCGTACCATTGAGGGTATGGGAGGCTTACGCTTCGCCATGCCCTTTTTTCAATTTATAACTATACTTTACAATATATGCTCTCACGCATCGGAGGTAACGCTATGTTTTTAAGCAAGCGTAAGGTTCAGGTTGAACGCATCGAGTATCTTACAGACGGAATGACACCTGAACAGGCAAAGAAACACAGAAAAAAATGGCTCAGAATTTTTGACCTTGGCGGTTCAATTGTAACAGCCATTGTTATAATATTCATTCTCTTCACGTTCGTTTTCCGTCCTGCAAGCGTTGTCGGTGAATCAATGCTTCCCACACTTCAGAACGGCGACTGGCTTATCACAATGCCGCAGAGTGAATACGAATACGGCGACATCGTTGTTTTCACTCCTGACGAAAATATGGTAAACCACGAGGGTGAACCGCAGAACGGCGAGCCTTACATCAAGAGAGTTATCGCAACCGCAGGCCAGACAGTTGACATCAACTTTGTTTCGGGTCAGGTTATGGTAAACGGTGAAACACTTGATGAAAAGTATATTCTTGAAATTACAAGAGAATCCTCTGACGTGAGCTTCCCCGTAACAGTGCCCGAAGGCAAGGTTTTCGTGCTTGGCGACAACCGCAACAACTCACGCGACAGCCGTACAAGCGGTGTTGGCTTTGTTGATGAGAAGACTATCCTCGGCAAGGCTGTTTTCAGAATTCTTCCCTTAGGACACTTTGATGTTTACGAAAATTTCAATCCCGGTGAATAATTATGGAAAACTTTCCCTCTGTAGAAAATACAGTTGAAAATACAACCGAAAAGAAAAAATACGGTCCCGTCGGTCTCATTTATGATGTTGTTTCAATCTTTACGACAGCCCTTGTGATTATCGCAATGCTTTTCACATTCGTAATCCGTTTTGTCGGTGTTGACGGAAGCTCGATGGAGCCGACGCTCAGCGACGGTGACTGGCTTGTTGTTTCCGCGATAAACAACAATATCCAGGTCGGTGATATCATAATCAGCACACAGCCTAACTCTTTCAACGAGCCTCTTGTTAAAAGAGTTATCGCAAAGGGCGGACAGACGATTGATATTAACTTCGAATCAGGCGATGTCATTGTTGACGGCAAAAAGCTTGACGAGCCGTATATCAAGGAGCTGACCCTTACTTCCGAGGGTGTTTCATTTCCCCTCACCGTCCCCGAAGGAACGCTTTTCCTTATGGGTGACAACCGTAACGGTTCAACGGACAGCCGTTCAGACCTCGTCGGCTGTGTTGACGAAAGATACGTGCTCGGTGTTGTCAGATTCCGTCTTACACCCGAATTTACAAAATTTAACTAAAACTTTGCAGGGGGCTTAATTTTCAAGCTCCCGTTTTTGCAATACAGGAGAAAATTATGAGCGATTCACAAAAACAGGTAGTACAATGGTTTCCCGGTCATATGGCAAAGACCCGCAGACTTATCAAAGAAAGTCTTTCTATGGTCGATTGCGTAACGGAAATTCTTGATGCAAGAATCCCGCTTGCAAGCCGCAACCCTGAAATTGAAGAAATTACTGCATCAAAGCCACGCATTATCCTTCTTAACAAATGCGATATGGCAGACGAAAAAATCACTGCAGACTGGATAAAATATTTCAAGGCACAGGGTGCCGAGGCAATTGCCGTTGACTGCCGTACGGGCAAGGGACTCAATACTTTTCACCCTCTTGTTAAAAAAGTTCTTGCCGATAAAATCAAGGCAAACAACGAAAGAGGAATGGTCGGCAAATCCCTTCGTGTAATGGTTGTCGGCATTCCGAACACGGGCAAATCATCGTTCATCAACAAAATGGCAGGCCGTGTCCGTGCAAAGGTTGCGGACAAGCCGGGCGTTACAACAAGCAACCAGTGGTTCAATATCGGCAACGGAATTGAGCTTCTTGACACTCCCGGTGTTCTCTGGCCGAAATTTGACGACCCCGTTGTCGGTGATAAAATCGCCTTCATCGGTTCAATCAAGGATGCTGTTATCGACATTGAAACAATGGCTGTACGTCTTATTGACACTCTTCGCGACGGTTACCCCGAAATGCTTGCGGAAAGATATAAGATTTCTGATTTTGAAGACCTGCAGTCCTGGGAAATCCTTGAAATGATAGGCAGAAAAAGAGGAATGCTCATTTCGGGCGGTGAAGTTAACACGGAAAGAGCTTCCGTAATGCTTCTTGACGAATACCGTGGCGGTAAACTCGGAAGAATTTCAATGGAATTCCCCGATAATTTTTAAATTTATTTTTGATTAGTTCACAAATTATACAAATTAAGGCTTATAATAGAAATTGAACAAAGGAATTGGAGGGAACTACTATGGCAACAGAAAAAATTCTTGTAGTCGATGATGACACCAATATCTGCGAATTACTCCGTCTTTATCTTGAAAAGGAAGGCTATTCCGTTACAATCGCAAACACAGGTATGCAGGCCGTTCGTTCGTTTGCCGAGCAGCAGCCCGACCTTATGCTTCTTGACATTATGCTTCCTGAGCTTGACGGCTGGCAGGTTTGCAGAGAGATAAGAAAATATTCAAACAAGCCGATAATTATGCTCACCGCAAAGGGCGAAACCTTTGACAAGGTTCTCGGTCTTGAGCTTGGAGCAGACGATTATATCACAAAGCCTTTTGATGCAAAGGAAGTTCTTGCACGAATCAAGGCTGTTCTTCGCCGTTCAAACGGCAGCTCAATCGTTGAGCACACAGAGGAAATCAAGCAGGTTTCTTACGACAACCTTGTAATCAATCTTACAAATTACGAGCTCAAGGTAAAAGGAAACCGCGTTGAGGCTCCGCCGAAGGAAATGGAGCTTCTTTACCACCTTGCAAGCAATCCGAACCGCGTTTTTACACGTGACCAGCTTCTTGACGAGGTATGGGGATTTGATTATTACGGGGACAGCCGTACGGTTGACGTTCACGTTAAAAGAATCCGTGAAAAGCTCGAGGGAGTTTCCGACAAGTGGGAGCTCAAAACTGTATGGAGCGTCGGCTACAAATTTGAAACCAAGGACTGATAGTCTATGGGCAAAAAAACAAAACAAAGAAACACCAGGCTGTTCCGTAAATATCTGTTTATCATAACCTCGGTCATCCTTATGAGTGTTATTCTTCTTTGCTCGTCTTATCTTTTCCTTGCTTCACAGCATTGGAACACAGAGCAGCTGAATACACTTCAGCACAATTCAGACATTATTGCACAAAATGCAGAACAGATTCTTGTCCGATACAACCACACAGATATGAACGGCAAGACAGACACTTCACCGCTTGCTATGATCTGTAACACGATGGCAATAATGTCAAAGGCGATTGAAGCGGACATTTTCATTACGGATATGAACGGAAAGGTTGTCGTTTGTAAGGATATGATTGACGACAACATCGGCTTTTCAAACAAATATCGCTGTCCTGTTCACGGCAGATACCGCATCGACGAAAAAATCATCCTTGAAGCAGGAAAAGGAAACTATTCCGAAACTTCAACCCTTGGCGGAACATTTGCCGACAAACAGATTACAACAGCTTCACCGATTGCCGTAAACGGAGAAACCGTCGCAATCGTTTTCGCAACCGAGCCGATTCAGATAAGCTGGTACAATTACGCTGAAAGAGTTGTTGAGGTTTTCCTCACCGCAGCTGTGCTTGCACTTATTGTTTCGTTCCTTACGGTTTATTACCTTTCATACAGACTGACACGTCCGCTCAAGCAGATGTCCGATGCAATCAGGCACTATGCAGCAGGCGACTTCAGCTACAAGGTCAAGGTTAAGGGTTACGATGAGCTTGCTGAGCTTGCCGATTCATTCAACGCGTTAGCGATGTCGCTTTCCTCGCAGGAAAGCTCACGACGAAGCTTTGTTGCAAACGTTTCGCACGAGCTGAAAACACCGATGACTTCAATCGGAGGCTTCATTGACGGAATTCTTGACGGTACAATCAGCCATGACAGGCAGGATTATTACCTACAGCTTGTTTCCGACGAAGTAAAACGTCTTTCAAGGCTTGTTACGGGTATGCTGAATATGTCCAAAATTGAAGCAGGCGAAATGCAGATTAACCTGAAAAACTTCGATATCAGCGCAACTATTTTTAAAACACTTCTTAATTTCGAGAAGAAAATCAACGACAAAAACATTGAAATCGTCGGTCTTGACACGATGCAGAGCGTAACCGTAAATGCCGACGAAGATATGATACAGCAGGTTGTTTACAACCTGATTGACAATGCCGTAAAATTCACCCCCGACAACGGTTACATCTTTATAAAGGACTATAAAGACAGCGAAAAAACCTTTGTCAGCATAAGAAACAGCGGTGACGGCATTGAACGCGACGAGCTTAACAAAGTCTTTGAGCGTTTTTATAAAGTTGACCGTTCGCGAAGCTACGACGTAAAGGGTGCAGGACTCGGACTTTTCCTTGTCAAAAGCATTGTTGAACTTCACGGCGGTGAAATCAGAGTAGACAGCAAGGTCGGCGAATACACCGAATTTGCTTTCTGGATACCAAATCAAATTTAACTCCCAAGAGAGGCAGGATGAACTACCATGAACGAAAACGGTAACGGATTCATTCCAAACAACGAACCCACACCGACATACGAGCCTGTAAACGAACCCGCTCCGACAGCTGAACCGATTAACGAACCTGTAAGCGAGCCTGTACAGCCGACTCAGCCCGAAGAAGCTCCGCAGCAGACTTCTTATTACACAGACACTCAGCGCGTTGAAAACCCTTACTCCGCACAGTATTCTTCGCAGGGTAATTTCAGCAACGACCCGAGCTCATTCTATTCTCAGTTCCAGAGCAGTGCTCCTGTAGAAGAACCGAAAAAAAAGAAAAAGAATAAAGGCTTTGTCGCTTTCGTTATAGTTGCAGTTTCCGTTGCTCTTGCTTCCTTTATTCTTTGCCTTCTTATCGGCTTCGGAAGCAACGGTAAGAGTGAGGCAAATCCGCCTGCATCTTCAGGCTCAGAAATCACGATTATGGAATCTCCGACACCTTCAAAGGATTCGGAAAGCCTTGCAACAATTCAGATTGCAGAAAATGCAGAAAAAATTAACGTCGGAATTATGATTTACGGCAAAACCCAATCCTTCCTTACCGGTACAAGCGACTCACTTGTCGGCGAAGGCTCGGGAATTCTTATGAGTGTTGACAAAACAAACACTTACACTTATATCCTTACCTGTGCTCACGTTATCAAAGCCGCAAAGGACAGTAAGTACACAATAACCGTTCAGGATTCCGAAGGAAATACCTACGACGGAATTATGGTCGGCTGCGATGAAAAAACGGATGTCGGCGTTATCAAAATCAAAGCAACGGGACTTCCGCTTGCACAGTTTGGTGATTCTTCCTCACTCAAAAAGGGTCAGAAGGTTTATGCAATCGGTAACCCGGGCGGTATGGAATTTTTCGGCTCTTTCACAGACGGAATGATCTCTTCAATCGACCGTCCGATAAGCAGCGAAAGCGGATACGAAATGAAGTGTATCCAGCATTCAACACCTATCAACTCAGGTAACTCAGGCGGTGCCCTTCTTAACGAATTCGGCCAGGTTATCGGCATCAACTCTTCAAAAATCGTAAGCACAGGTTACGAGGGAATGGCTTTTTCAATTCCGATCAGCGATGCAAAGCCGATTATTGATGACCTTGTTGCAAACGGTATGGTTACAAACAGACCGAAGCTCGGTATTTCATACACAGCTGCAATGCAGTACCAGCAGTATGCAATGATCATTCAGCTTAAGGAGCTCCCCGCAGGTTCGCTCATCATCCGCGATATCAACCCCGACAGCTCACTTGCTTCAACAAAGGCTGAGGTTTATGATCTTATTATCGCTGTTGACGGCAAGGACCTTGACACACCCGATGTTCTTCTTGATAAGATTGAAAACGGCAAGGTCGGCGACAAGCTTACGCTTACACTCTGCCGAATCGGAAATGATTACTCCATCTCTGAATTTGACGTAACGGTTGAGCTTGTTGAGGACAAGGGCACAACAAGCCCGACAACAAGTCAGGAACAGCTTCCCAACAGCTACTGGGAACAGTTCTTCGGTAACTAAAAAAATCAGGCACTCACTCCGCAGACGGGTGGGTGCCGTTTGATATGAGGGAAAAATATGACAGACATTATAACTCTCGGTGAGCTTCTGATTGACTTCACCGCTTGCGGAAAAAATGAGCAGGGGCAGCGACTTTTTGCACAGAACCCGGGCGGAGCACCCGCAAACGTTGCGGTTGCCGTTGCAAGGCTTGGCGGAAAATCCGCTTTTGTCGGCAAGGTCGGAGACGATATGCACGGCAGATTCCTTGCAGACACACTTAAGGGAAACAAGGTCAACTGCGATTCACTGATTTTTGATAAAGATTTTTTCACAACACTTGCTTTTGTTGACGTCAACGAAGACGGTGAAAGAGAATTTTCTTTCGCAAGAAAGCACGGAGCGGACAAAATGCTCTGCACAGACGACATACCCGTTGAAAAAATTACGGAAAGTAAAATCTTTCATTTCGGCTCGGTTTCGCTGACGGACGAGCCGTCACGAAGTGCAACACTTTTTGCCGCCAGAACAGCAAAAGAAAACGGAATAACCGTTGCCTATGACCCGAATTACAGAGCATCACTTTGGGAGAATGAAGAAGACGCTGTTCTTAATATGCGAAATGCACTTGACTTTGCAGACCTTGTAAAAATTTCTGACGAAGAAACATTACTTCTGACAAATGAGAGCCATTTTGAAAAAGCGGCAGAAAAGCTCGTCCGAAACGGAGCAAAAATTGCCGTTGTGACCCTCGGCAAGGAAGGCGCTTACGTCTGTACAAAGGAAGGCGGAGCCAAGGTTGAAGGCTTCAACGTTTGCGCAGTTGACTGCACAGGTGCAGGCGATTCGTTCTGGGGTGCATTCCTTTTAAAAATCGCACAGTCGGGCAAGAAACCCGACGAGCTGACGCTGAACGAATTAAAAGCCTTTGCACATTTTGCAAATGCAGCGGCAAGCTTCTGCGTTGAACACCACGGAGCAATCCCGTCCCTGCCCACAATCGAAGACATAAAAACAAGGCTGTGAGTTTGCCCAAGTGTTTCAAAGGACACTTGGGCAGTTTTATTCGCCTTGCGGCGAGTTCTATTGCTACGCAGTGATATTTGGACAAAAGTCCAAGTGATATTGCCTTTGGCAGTTTATGGCGAATAAAATAACACTGAAATCGCAAGATTTCAATATCACTTCCCGAAAGGGAAATATCACTCTGTGCTTGGCACAGAATATCACTACAAAAAATTACTACCCGAAAAAGAGCCTTTCAATCCTCTTCGACGGGTAGTTTTATCTTTTTCTGTTACAAGCAGGGGATTTGTGTGTCAATTTTCGCTTCCTTATAGAAAATGCCCTTAGGAAACCTGCTCATTCCTCACAGCCTTATTTTTAGAATCTGTTAATTTTACCGACGCTGTACTTAAGAATTTCCAAAGCGTCTGTTGAATTGATGGTGTTGTTTTTATCAACATCTGCGTTAATAAAATCTTCTCCGGTCAGAGTTATTTTCTGCACAGAATGCTGAAGAACTAACAAAGCATCAGTCGAGTTAATTTTTCCATCAAGGTTAACATCACCCAGATTGCTTAAATTCAATGTGCAGATTCGTCTTTCCGTTTCACTTGCCTCATAATACCAAATAATTTCTTCGTTGTAATAAATCGGCTGACAATCACTGAGATTACACTTTGTGCCAAGAGACTGTATCTGTCCTATTTTGTTTCCGTTTCCGTCAATGATTGCGTATTTTACATCGTTTTCTTCATACTGAATATATTTGTCTCCCCAATAATCTGTTTCTTCAACAAGCTTATATTCTTTCCAGATTACAACAAATTTGTTATCGTCAATTTTTACGAGGTAAGGTGCAGTTGCATGAAGATTCTTGTTTACATAATCCGTAAGATAAATCTTTTTTACATTTTCTTCATTGGTATTATTTTTCGGGCTGACAAGAATAACTGCATTACGCTCATCTTTGTCGAGTCCGTACATATTGAAGCTGTCATACGAAGTTACTTTGCTATGGTCAATAGAGTTAATTGTAACGATATAGTTTTCTGCAGAAATTTCAAAACCACCCACGTTTACACCTGTGCAGTTTGCGCCGGTAGCTCCGGGAATTTCAAACAAATCAAGTTCAGAATAGCTTCCGTCGGCATTTCTTTTTGAAAGAACAATACTTCTGGGGTATGCATCGCCGTGGTCCACAAGCACAGGATTATCACCGTCATACCTGACAAACTGATTGAACGAATGGCTTACGTGATTATTCTGAAAAAGCTCCAGTTCATTTATCGGTTGCATTGTTTTTGTGTCAAGAATAATCGTAAACTGTGACTGATGATTAAATCCGTCCTCGGCTGTGAAGCGTTCGCGCGATGTGTGTACCGTAAGCTGTGTGCCGTCGCTGTTTTCTGCCATCGCAACAGTTCCTGCAGCAAACGGGATTGTTGCGTTGCACTGAGAACCTATAATTGAAGTCTGGCCTATACGATTAAAATCTTTATCGTACTTGACAATACGGTATGTTTCTTTTGTAAGATTCTCTTCCGTGTTCGTCTGACCGAACACAAGGTAATTATATGTCTTGCCGCTGAAAAAACCTCCCCAGAGAGGAAGCTCAGACGAAATTTTATATTCGTCAGTCTTTTTGAGCTGTTCATCATATTCTGTAACAGTTATGTCTTTCGTAACATCGACATAGTCCCAACTCCCATTGTACTCAACAACGTTTTGGTCGCTTGTAACGTTAACAACGTAAATATGCCCGTCGTATTCATACATAAAAGATGTTTTAACACGGGACCACCTTTCTATATCTATGCCGAGAATATTTTTTTCACTTGCTACTCCGAAGGTACACTCTGTATAAATTGCAGCAGAAGCAATCGAAGTGAAAAGCTGAGCAAAGGTCAGCAGACATAATACAATGGCAATAACTTTTTTTGTTGTTTTTTTCATAATCTTTTCTCCTTACTTTGCCTTATATACAATGATAACCGCTTTCGGTGTGTCGTTGATTGTAAGCTCTGTGCCCTCTTCCATAAGAGCTTTGCCCGTCAACTCAAATGTTGCTTCGGGACTGTCGTAATCGTGAAGCACATAAGTCTTATTCGGGTCAAGTCCGTTGAGCTTCAGCGTGTATTTGTTTTCTTCAACATTTTCACGCTTGTAAATAAGAGCCATACCCTCTTCTGCGTTCTCGTCAAACTGCATTGCGAGGTATTTTGTTGTGTCCACTCCACCGTAGGTAAGCGGATAATAATTGCCGACCATATAAGGTCTTATATCCTGATATCCGAGCTTCTGTGAACAGGAAATGATGTTCGTTCTGTCCGCATATTCACCCTCAACATAAGCACAAGTGCCGTTGTACGGAAGCCAGAATGAAATTCCGTAAGTCTGAGCCTGAGTTGCCTGAAGGATATCGGGCTGAACTTCGCCGTCGCCCCACATACAGTTATAATCCGTTCTCCAGAGCGGTATGCTGCGCTTTGACATTTCAATATCAAGACGTTTACCGCCTGAACAGCAGTTGTCAATCATAAGTCCCGGATTGTCCTGCTTAAGTGTATCAAGCATTCTGTAAAGATTTGTGACATAATGGTTTTCAATGAAGCCTTTTCTGCCGTCCGACCACATATCGTCGCCCTTCTCCCAGAAAACGAGAGGTGCAGGGATGCTGTCTATTCTTAAATAATCAACACCGTTTTCGGTAATTGAACGTTGCATAATTCCTGTTATGTATTTAAGGCACTCCTCGTTGGCGAGGTTTACCATATTTCTCTCTTCATCCTGCTCGATGAGCCAGCCTTCGTGCTTTATGCATTCGTTATAAACTTCTGTGCCTGCACAGCAACGCTCAGGCTCGTGCCAGAGAAGAAAACCGATTCCCTTTTCGTTTGCCGCGTCGGAAACTTCCTTGAACGGGCGGTCAAATTTATTCGGGTCAACGTACCAGTTGCCGATGCTGTCGCCCCAATTTGTTTTGATGGGATACCAGCCTGCATCAACCCAATAATAGTCAACTGCTTCCGCAAACCAATCGGGAATTGAATTGATGGTTTCAACAAGGCTGTCGATTGTTGATTCGGGGAATTCCACTCCGACTCCTGATGTTGTAATCTGCTTTGTGCCCTCGGGATAAATGCAGTCGATTGTATAGTTTCTGAAAGAGTTGAAGCCCTTGAGTGCATTTTCAGAATCGTAGAATGTAAGTGAAACAAGCGGAGAACGCACTTCCTCGCCCGGATTGAGATAACCCTTGAGTGTTTCCTGCGAAACCTTTATGTTTGTATCTTTAATGCCCTGTGAAATTTTTGCAAGCCACTGACCTGACCAGCCGACAGCAAGAACAACTCCGCCATTCTGACCGTTAAGGTTGAAATAAGGCAGGCAGGATTCCGTTCTTCCGCCGTTTGCATTGAAGCGTAACGGTGTTGCAAAGACTCCTGACTGAAGAAGCTCAAAGTCGTCGTTTGCAGGTTCTGAACCTTTGCTGTAAAAAATCTCGGTTTTTCTGCCTGTCGGAAGTGTACAATCAGCCGCGAAAAGCTTTGAAATTACAGGGGATTTTTCCTCTGCCGTATTCTTTATGAAAACAGTCCATTCGCAGGATGCACTTTCTTCGTAAATTGTTGCCTCAACAGTTGCAACAAGTCCGTTATCCTTATGAGTAAGGGTGATTTCCGTTGTTTTTCCGCCTCGGCAGACTGCACCCGTTTCGCTTTCCTTGCCGATTTCGAAAATCCATTCGTCTTCGTTGTTTCTGAAAGACTTCATACCGTACTTAAAGTTATACGCAGGGTCTTGTGTACAAAGAATATTTTCTTCGTACCAATTGCGGCAAGCTTCTTTTTCTGCCGTTGTTACCTGCATTTCCTCTGCCGTCATCGAATCAAAGGAAACATCTGCCGTTGACGTAATGTCATAAGCGGCACGGTCAACCATAAATTTGAAGTTCGAATCCGCAACAGCGAATGAAGAAATCACAAACAAAAAAGCCTGAATAAGAGCAAGAAATCTCATAAAAAATACCTCCGTCAGAGTTTGTGCTGATGATATGATATTATCACAGTATTAAATTTTTTTCAACATTAATATATATTTGTAAAAAGATTGCTGTATTTTTTGACTTTTCAAAAACAAAGTGGTAAAATATATCATTAAAAATTTTTACGGAGGAAATCATGAAAAAAGTTTTAGCTGTTTTTATGAGTATGCTGATGTTTATGCAACTTGGAACAATGTCACAAGCTACTACAGAAAATTCAAACAAGCTCACAGAAAGCGAATGGGAAACTCTTTACAGCTCTCTCGTTGACGAAAACACACTTCCCACCCTTAACGTCGGTGCGGACGAAACCCAGGTTAACCTTTGCTGGCACGCGGATAAAATGACCGCAAAGGCTCAGGTTAAGGTTTCCAAAAATGCGGATATGTCCGATGCGAAAATTTTCGAGGGTGAAACAACACCTGCAGAAAACGACCTTCAGCTCGTTTGCCGTGTAACGGTTACAGGACTTGAGGAAAAGACGAAGTATTACTATCAGTGGAACATCGGCGGAAGCTGGAGCGACACAAAGGTATACGAAACTAAGTCCTTCGGAAGACACAAGGCAATGGTTGTCGGCGACATTCAGATTACGGAAAGCTTCTACGACGGTGGTACAGAACAGAAAGCAGACGGTTTACGTTGGAACAATCTTCTTGCAGAAGCTGTTGAGGAAAATCCCGATATCGCTTATCTTGTTTCTCCCGGTGACAACACATCGACAGGTGAAACTGCTGCAGAGTGGCAGACACTTCTTATGCCCGAAACTCTTCGTTCGCTTCCGATGGGTCTTGCAATCGGCAACCACGACAAAAAGGGTATGACATACGAATACTATACAAATATGCCCAACGAATATTACGGCAGAAACTTCAGAATGCTTGACCGTGATTTCTGGTTCCGTTACGGTGATGTGCTTTATATGTTCTACGATTCAACTTCGGGCAACGCACCTGACCACAGAGCGTTTACAAAAGAGGCTATAAAGCTCAATCCCGATGCAAAGTGGCGAATCGGTGTTGTTCACCACGGTATTTACGGTGCAGGCGACTGTATCGGTGATATGGAAACAGAAATTCTTCTTAAAACAATCTTTGCACCGATTTTCGAGAGCTTCGACCTTGACCTTGTTATTACGGGACACACCCACTCACAGGGACGTTCACATTTTATGAACAACAACAAAATCGTTGGGGAAGCTCCGAGCGGCGGCACATTCACAGACCCGAAGGGCGTTCTTTACATCAACGCTAACTCAAACTGCGGAAGACCGACAGACGAAAGCTACGAGGCTGACTGGCTTGCTTACAGCTTCCTTAAAAACGACACTCCGACATACACAACGCTTGATTTCAACGGAGACACAATGACACTTGAAACCTTCCGCGGTGATAACAGTGAGCTTCTTGACTCTGTTACAATCAAGCACTCAGAAGAATTCAAAGATAAATCTTTCGGTAACGTTCTTAAAAGAGTTCTTTACAAGGTTATTGAAGTTATCGGCTGGGTTTACACAAAAATCGATTATCTCGTAAGAGATATTCAGAACCTGAAAGAAGATGGCGGTTTGTTTGGTAAAAAAAAACTGAAATTTTAATTGAAAACAGAGCAGATCCTTATATAACAAAGGGCAGCGACGGTTGGTATTACTTCACGGCATCTTACCCGATGTGCGGAGGTGCAGACCCCGAGGGATACGACAGAATCATTCTTCGCAGGTCAAGGACGGTTGAAGGTCTTGCAGAGGCTGAAGAAATTACAATCTGGGACGAAAAAGATACACCGTCAGCTCACCGTTATATCTGGGCACCCGAGATTCACGAAATTGACGGCAAATGGTACGTTTTCTTTGCCGCAAGCGACAGTGCAGACAACGTCTGGGATATCCGATGCCACGTTATTGCGTGCGAAGGCGATGACCCTTACACCGACAAGTGGATTGACAAGGGACGTTTTCAGGCTTGTGAGGGCGATGAATTTTCCTTCCGCTGGTTTTCGCTTGATATGACTTATTTTGAATCGGGCGGTAAATCCTACGTTGCGTGGGCACAGACGGACGGAAATTCCAACGTTTACATCGCAACGGTTGACCCGAAGGAGCCTTGGAAAACAATCTCCCCTGCCGTGCTTCTTACAAAGCCCGAATACGATTGGGAAAAGGTACGTATCCCCGTTAACGAAGGCCCTGCGGTTATGATTGAAAACGGAAAGGTTTATCTTGCTTTTTCCGCTTCGGCAACAGGCCCCGAATACTGCATCGGTATGATGTATGCTGACGAAGGTGCAGACCTTCTTGATATTTCAAACTGGACAAAGCTTGACCGACCGTTACTGACATCCGATGACCTTGTTGAAGAATACGGACCGGAACACAACTGTTTTGTCAAGGATGAATACGGCAACTGGGTTTTCGTTTACCATTCACGCGACAAGAAGTGCTTTGACGGCAAGTGCGGATATTCACACGAAGATTCACTCTATGACCCCTGCAGAAGTGCAAGAAAAAGACTTGTCCGTTGGGATGAAAACGGACTTCCGATTTTAAACAACTAAAAGAAAACACTTGTAAAAGCCGAAAATCTTTTACAAGTGTTTTTTATTATTCTGCAAGTTCTTTTTCAATCAGGTCGGTTACGCTCGGTGTTACAAAATCCGCAAGCTCTTTGATTGAATCAACTGCGTTTTCCATCGCATAAGAACGGAACTCCGCAATCATATGTGTATCGTTGATATTGTCGCCGACGGCGATGATATCTTCTTTTTTTGCCGAAAGAATTTCCGCATGCTTATACAGCCCCACAGCCTTGTTGATGTCCTTGCGAACAATATCAAGGCATTCACCGTTCTGTAACGGATTCAGCTCTTCTCCGAAAGCCTCATTAACAGAAGCCGTCACCTTTGCAGACTCTTCAAATGTCGGAAGCTGAGTGTTAATCTGTGAAAAATACGGAACATCAGGCATTGTTTCAAGGGTATATTCGCCCTTCTTTGTGCAATTCTTTTCGTCCGCAAAAACTCTGCAGTAAAAGTTCGTCTGCACGTGTGCCCATTCGCATCCGTTTTCAAAAAGATGCTTCACAAGAGGCTTTGCCATTTTCGGGTCACACTTTGCAACGTAAATTTCTTCCCCGTCAGGCTTAAGGATTACCGCACCGTTGTTTGCGATAAGATAATCACAGCCGAATTTCTTTTCCTCATAAAGCTCAAGAACACCGTCGGGACCTCTTCCGCTGACGAGTGCAAAAATATTTCCCGCGTTACGCCATTTTTCAATTGCGGCAAGCTTCGCTTCGTCAATGCCACCGTAATTCAGCGTTCCGTCGTAGTCACTGCCGATAATTTTCATTTAAAACACCTCATTCCGATTGGTACGCGCCCCTTGCCCACAAAATCCATTTTGAACGGTCAAGCGGATTTACACCGCGTCTTGGGTTGATATGCTCTTCTGAGTCACGGCACTCACGGTAACCATAAAAATTCTGTGAAAGAACAGCCTTTCCCGAAGAAAGTGTTGCAAGCCTTTCAGGGAAATTCATCGAGGTTGCAACGGGCACAATCGCCTCAAGCGTTGCAATCCCCGAGCGTATTACGGGCGTATCGTATTCACCGCCCATTTTAATTATCTCTGAGAAAATCTTTCCCGAAAGGTCTTCGGGTGCCGTTACTCTTATTTTAAGAAGCGGTTCAAGAATCGTTGAGCCGATTTCCGAAAGTCCGTTCATAAACGCCATCGGTGTGCAGACAAAGAAATCCAGCGGATGAGTATGTATTGTGTGATGCTCACCGCCGACAAGCGTGCATTTGAAATCCGTCACTTCCCAGCCGTAAAGACCCTGTTCAAGGCAGGAGTTGAACGACGTGCGGATATGCGACTGATACCGATAGAAGCATTGATTTGACGGCAGTCTGCCGTGGTAAGAAACACCGTAACCCCGTGGCATCGGCTCAAACAGAAAATCAACCACAGCCCAGCAGGGCTTCGGCATCGTATACCTTGCACGTGCAAAGCCTTTTCCTGACGGAGTTTCTTTGTAAATGACCGTTGGCGGTGAAAACTCTGCCGAAAGGTCGTAGCGTTCCTTTAAAAGATTCGAAAGCACCTCGAGCTGGATTTTACCCGTCGTGCTGATTGTAATTTCTTTCTGTCCGTTTTCCCATTTTGCATCGATGTACGGCTCTTCATCCGAAAGCTCACCGAGAGCCGCCGCAAGTGCAGGGATTTTCAAGGGGTCGGAATCTGACGGTGTTACCTTTACACGCAGAAACGGATTAACGAGCTTTGCAGCTTCGCTGACAGCAACCGAGCCAACGAAATGTCCCGTCTTTGCACTCGGCAGACCGCAGACAGCGGCAACGTCACCGCTTTTAATAATTCCCGTGTCCGTACTTTTTGCACCGCAGAATTTTTTAATCTGCGAAACCTTTTCTTTAATGGGAGGCTTTGCCTCAATTTCGACCGCATCGGACTGAACGGTTATTTTTTCTTCGGGAGCGAAAAGCTCAACCTCGTCACGATTTGCGATTTCTCCGCCGAAAAGTCTTATATGTGAAACTTTTCCAAGGGATTTGTCGTGCTCAATTTTGAAAATTATTCCGCACAAATCCTCGGTTTTTCTTCTTTCTGAATCGGGCATAAACTTAACAAGTGCATCTGCAAGCTCTTCAATGCCGATTGAATATTTCGCACTTCCGAAAACTACGGGAGTCAGGTTGCAGGCGGAAATTTCGCTCTTAACAAGCTCGTTTGCACGTTCAGTTGAGAGTAACTCTTCGCATAAAAAAGCATCTGCTGCTTCGTCGCAGATATCGGCAAGCGCTTCAGTTGCATTCTGCCTGAAAGTATCGCCGTCAACCGCTGTTACCTTTGCATTTTCTTCGCCTTCGTTTTCGACCGTTGAAAGCACAAGGTGAGCCTGAGAAGAAATTCCCTTAAGCTCGTCAATAACCTTTGAGGTGTCCGCACCCGTGCGGTCGATTTTATTGATAAAAATTATTCGCGGAAGCTTTGCCGCATCAAGTGATTTAAGAATATTTTCAGTATGTGCACGGACTCCCTCAACCGCTGAAACAATCACAACAGCGTAATCAAGGGCAGAAATTGCACGTTCAACCTCGCCTGCAAAGTCGATATGACCAGGGGTGTCGATTATGTTGACCGTAACGCCCTTCCACTGAGCTGAAGCCGTTGCCGTTCGCACGGAAATACCCCTCTGCTTTTCAACAGAAAGGTTGTCCGTTGCCGTTGTACCTGCATCAACGCTGCCTGCATTACGGATTGCACCCGTGAGATACAGAAGCTGCTCGGTAAGAGTTGTTTTTCCCGAGTCAACGTGCGCAAGTATTCCTATGTTGTGAAAAATTTCAGACATCAGGCTCTCCTTATAAATCTATTTCGTAGCATTCATCAATCAAAATGCAGTTCACGTTCCGCCCTTTTGCAAACTTTGCAAAACAGGCGTTATCTTCCAGCACGCTCTGCTTTGTGCAGTCATCGTCGAGGCGTTTTTCGATAACATCGGCATATCCGATTATATCGTCAAAATGATTTTCGATATATTTTTCGCTCATCACAAGACAGTAGCACTTGATTTCGCAAAGATACTCTTCCGTGAAATCCTCTGCCCAGTCGGGCGGTATATAGCAACCCTCGACAATTAAATCCTGCCCGTTTTCAACTGCGGTTTTAATCATCTCACGGACAATAGGCCAAAGGTATGCGGTAAGCTTCCCTTCTTCACTCAAGGGTGTAAGACTTGTATTACCGCTTCGTATCAGACCCATTTTCAGGTGGTCGATTGAAAGATACGGATATTTATATTTTTCAAGCATTTTCTGTGCAAGTAAGGTTTTGCCTGTGTGCGATGCTCCTGCTATTAAAACAATCATTTTTCCACCATTTAAAAATTATTGATTTCCCTGTACTTTTTTGCAAAATTTTCTTTGCTTTCCAGAAGTGAGTTGATGTATTTCCTGAAGGCTTCGTATTCCTCGTCAGCGACATAGTGCTTCGCATAGCCTTTGCTTCCGTACTTTTCAAGCGTATGTCTGTATCCGCGTTCGATAACTTCGTCCTCCGAAAGCCCCTGAAAATAACGAAGAGTATAAGCATGGGTACGGCGAAGAAATTCTTCCGCGTCAGTTGAACGATCAGCCGAGGAAATAATTTTTCCGTAATCGCTCCGAGGCTCACCGTCAAGGGATGCACGGTGGTCTTCAATCGCTTCTTTGATTATCGCTCTCTGCTCTTCGGAGAAAAACTTTTTCGTTCTTTCATCGGAATAAAAAATATCTGCAGAAAGCTTTTCGTGATTCTTTTTGTCGATGTGATGCGCAATATCGTGAAAAGCCGCAACGGCATAAACAACATCCGCATCTATCCCCTCAAACTGCTCTGCGAATTTCAGGCTTCTTCGGATTACATAATCGATATGAGCAATCGAATGACCGGCATCGTTTTTACTGTATTCAGGAAAAATATTCTCTTTGACAAAAGATATCAGTTCCGGGTTTACGGTAAACATCAGGCTCTCCTTCTTTTGCAAAAATTTCTGTATAAACAATTCTATTTTAAACGCTTGATTGACTGTTGTCAAATAAAAAACATTTATGCACATATACAAATTCGGGTTTGCAGAGTTCTTTGATTTTGCACAATCTGACTCTGTGCTCGTAGGGACCGGCCTCCCGGACGGTCCGCAGATTACGCTGAATTAACGGACGGTCGAGGACGC
>JAZRNR010000077.1:0-4102 GCA_045648305.1 Acutalibacteraceae bacterium | reverse complement strand
AAGACAGAGGGAGAGATAGCAAGAGCTTTTACTACCCCTCAGTCTTGCCTACGGCAAGCCAGCTCCCCTGACAAGTGGAGCTACGCCCTTTTTTAGCTTGAAAAAATAGAAGAGCTCTACAAACCCGAATTTGTCAATATAACCGGTTTTACTTAAGAGCGAATTCCAATACAACGGGGTTGTGGTCGGAATAAACAAACTCCGTGCTGATATTTTCTACGCTTGAAACTTCAATATTCTTCGTTACAAGGAATCCGTCAACAATGATTGTAAAATTACCTGTCTTGTACGGAATGTCGCAGTTGCGGCAAGTCGGCACAAGCTCGGTATATCCGTCACAACGTTCAATGCAATCAGGAAGAAGATCCATCGGGAACGGCTGTGCCCATCCGAAATCGACTTCAGCTCCACCGTTGAGCTTCTGTGTTGAATCGCCCGTGAAATCGTGATTGAAGTCACCGCCGCAAACGCAGTAGTTACCATTGTCGTATTCCTTTTTCATATCCTCAAAAAGCATATTCATCTGAGCGGCTCTGATTTCGTCACTTCCGCCGTATGCCGAAAGATGCACGTTAAAAATAACAAGCTCCTTGCCGTTCTCAACGGGTACTCTTGAAATCGAATAACAGCGGTCAAGGTCAAGGAATTTGCTTACACTGTTCGAGATTGGAAGACTTCTTCGAAGGGAAGAAGTGATATTGTACTTACTTAAAGTCAGTATACCGCTGTTTGATGCACCGTGAGGCTGAGTAAACGGATAGAAGAGGAAGGAAGAATGATAATTCACGGCAAATGCACTGCTGTAGGAAGCAAAACGCTTTTCAAGCATTTCTCTCTGGTTTATGTGATAGCTTCTTGTTGAATCAAAATCAACTTCCTGAAAAAGTATAAAATCAGGGTCGTGCTTCTCTGCCTCATAAGCGGCATTATTGATACAATTTTTAACGCTTTCTTCGCTCTCTGCCCAGGATTCTGTACCGCCGTCCATAAAGAAAGTGAAATCCTGAGTGTAAGCACCGAATCCGAGATTCTGAATAACCGCAGTATAGCTTTCGCCAAGCTTTATTTCTTCGCTTAAGCCTGTTTTAATCGGGCCGATTTCCTGATTATCGTCAATTCTTGAATAACTAAGAAGAAGATAAGCAAGATATCCGACAAGTAAAAGAACGATTGCGAGGATAATACACAAAGCTGCTCTTAAAACTTTTTTCTTCGTCATAAAATCACACCCTTATCTCATCTCTTTAGGTAACGGGCGGTGCTTTGCAGTAAATTCAAGCACATCGATTTTAACAACACCGACAACCTCTGCCATTCTGTCCTCAAACTTAAAATCTTTACCCGTCTGAGTTTTCATAAGTGAAGAAAGAGCAATCTTTTTGGTTTCGACATCTTCAATAATCGTTGCAACACCTCTGCCCATAATTGAAGAGTAGGTGATACCGTATTTACAGGCAACCTCTCCCTCAAACGGTGTGATTCCGTATTCCATTTCAAAGAAAACCTTCGGGTTGACTTTCATTATATCAAGCTTTCTGCCCTGTCTTGCACAGTGGAGCCAGACTGTAAGCTTTTCGTTTTCGTATGTATACCCGTAGTTCATCGGTACAACGTATGGTTCATCACCATCTACTAAGCCGAGGTGAAGCACCTTTGAATTATCGAGAATTTTTATAATTTCATTGATATCTGTAACCTGTCTTTCACGTCTTGTCATTCCGTTCATAGCATTACCTCCGAAAATTGAGTTGAAATTATTATATCATAAAAAATATCCGTATACAACAAAATCTCCGTCATCAGACAGAGATTTGAGTTTCGTTTTGTTTTTTGTAAAGTCTTTGTGCTTCAAAGTAAGCGAAAACGATGCATATAAAAGAGTAAACCGAGAAAATAAGAAACGGTAATATATCAGGAGTTTCGTTAAGCATCGGAATATAAAGTATGATGCCGATTATACCGTTAACAATCATACAGAATGTGTATTCTACAAAAGCAAACATTGTCATAAACAGTATGAACACTCCGAGGATATTAGTTGCACTGTCAAGGAAAACATTCTTTGCACCGAACAACGGAAGCACCTTGCACATTATAAAAAGGGCAGCCGCATAACAAACGGAAAGAATTATTCGGTGTTTCCACGAAAGCTTACGCAACACGGTTGATTTTTCCCATTTGTTTTTATTCCAGCGGATGAAAGTGATAAGCTGCATCGGGAAAGAAAAAAGGATTGCCTGGAAAGCAGAAGCGAGCAGTCCGTAATAAAAATAAACAGCGGCATAAAGCAACGAGTTTATGCTTCCGAAAATATTGCTGTAACGGTTTACCCTTGACTGAAGCATTGCGATTATCAGCGAATTATAAAGCGGGAGAATCCGAAGAAAGCTCTGCTTGTAATAAATTCCCGTAACCGTGATAAGAACTCCCGTTACCGCCATTAGGAAATATATAAAAATATCTTTTTTTGAAAGTTTTGAAGCATCTTTTAACAAGTGATATCCCTCCGATTAAACATCGTGAGAGATTATATCATATACTGCTCCGATTGTCACTTGATTTTTTGCTTTTTCGGTCAAAACTGTTTGTCATCTGTTGCAGGGTTGTTGATGAGCTTTCCGTCTTCCGTAAATCTTGAACCGTGACACGGACAGTCCCAGGAATGCTCAGCTTTGTTATATTTAAGTGCACATCCGAGGTGAGGACAGCGCGGAACTGTCGGTGAAATTAAACCAATAAAAGATTCAAAAATATTAAATGCAAGCTGAGGATGAAATATATTTCTGGACGGAGAAAATATATTAGCATCTTCATCAATATTTTTACTGTTTGTAAGCATATCACACAGCAGTTCAGCCGCAACCATAGCGGATGTGAACCCCCATTTGTTGAAGCCTGTCGCAACAAAAAGATTTGGTGTGTTTTTAGAATACTGACCGATGTAAGGCATAGAATCGAGAGTCATACAGTCCTGGGTTGCATATTGAGTTTTAACGGTCGCTTCCGGATAGTGAGTTTTGGTAAACTGAAGCAATTCGGTATAACTTCCGCCTTTTTTGCCTGTTCTGTGGCTCCCTCCGCCAAGCAGAAGCAGTTTGCCGTAGTTTCGGAAAGACAGGCCCTTTCCGCTTGCGTCAATATACATTCCGTCAACGTCCTGCGCATTTTCCAAGGCGATAACATATGAACGGTCCTGATACATTTTCAAAGAAAAAAGTCCGTGCTTGTTCAAAATCGGAAAGTGGGTTGTAAAAACCGCACGTTTATATTTGATTCTGCCGCAATCGGTTTCTGCAGATGTATCATCAAGGTTAATAAGTTTTGTTTTTTCTCTGATGTTCAGGTTTTCAGAAATTTTAAACAGAAGTTCCAACGGATTGATTTGTCCCTGATTATCCAATCGGATTGCTTTATAAATATCAAGAGGTAAAGGCGTTTGCGTCACTGTATCAAAAGGTATACCGATTGTGCGGTATGCCTCGATTTCATTTTCAATATCCTCGTTTTCCTCAAGTGAATAGACATATGCACTTTTTGTTTCAAAGTTGCAGTCGTATTTTTTGCAAAGTTCACGGTAAATGTTTACAGCATTGCTGTTAAGGTTATAATACTCACGGGCATATCCCAAACCGTATTTGCCTATGATTTTATCGTAAATCAATCCGTGCTGTGCGGTGACTTTTGCTGTTGTGTCTGCAGTTACTCCGCAACATATTCTGTCAGCTTCAATAAGCAGATAGTCAACACCTTTTGGCTCAAGCATATATGCACAAAGTATGCCCGCAAGCCCACCGCCGATGATAAGAACATCGGTTTCGCAGTTTCCGTCAAGACTGTCAAATTCAGGTTTATCAATATTTTCAAACCATACTGATTGCATTTATATCACATCCTGATACTATTATGTGCAAAAGTTTTTTTGTTTTATAATTATTTTATTGACTGAGATATTTATTCCGTGTTATCATTTAAACATAAACCTATAAAAGGAGTGCGTAGTTATGACGTTCTTAGCAAAACTAATGAGTGTTCTTATGCTTATCCCTGCTCTTTTCGGTTATTACATGAATGATGCACAGGATACAGAAGAAGCTTACCTTGC
>JAZRNR010000076.1:0-6580 GCA_045648305.1 Acutalibacteraceae bacterium | reverse complement strand
GCCAGATGGTTGGCGTTCAGGCAACACAGAATGTTCTTTTCGGCAAGTATAAGAACGTTTCAAAGGACGTACGCAGCTACCTTAAGGGTGAGTACGGTAAGGCTCCTGCTGAAATCAGTGCTGAGCTTATCGCACAGGTTCTCGGTGACGAGAAGCCGTTTGAAGGCAGATTTGCAGATACACTTGCTCCTGCATTTGAAGCAACTAAGAAGGAACTTGGCAGCAAGGCAAAGAGCGACGAAGACGTCCTTTCATACATCGCATTCCCGATGCAGGCAGAAGCTTTCTTCGAAAAGCGTGACGAATTAGAAAGAAACACATTCAAATACACAATCAGAGAAATCTAAGGAGGAAAAGATATGGGTTTTTCAGAAATTCTCGCTAAAATCGCAACTCCTCCGTTCCCTTCAATCGTTGTTGCTGTTGTAGCTGTACTCCTTATTATCTATGTTTACATCACAAAGGCAATTAACGGCAAAAAAGCTGTTGAAGAGCCGAAGAAAGCTCCCGTTGCTCCCGCAGCAAGTCCCGTTGCAGCACAGTCTGCCGGTCCTGCAGCATCTTCAGGCGACCTTGAGCTTGTTGGTACAGACGAAAAAACAGCCGCTGTTATTATGGCTATCGTTTCAGACAAGAGCGGTATTCCGCTTGACAGACTTCAGTTTAAATCAATCACCTTGATGGAGGACAAATAAAATGAAATACGTAGTAACTTTAAACGGAAAAAATTACGAAGTTGAAGTAAACGAAACAGAAGCAGTTGTTACAAACGTTTCTGATGCAGTTTATGCTCCCGCTCCTGTTGCACCACCTGCACCCGCAGCTGCTCCTGCTCCTGCAGCTCCCGCAGCACCGCAGACAGTTTCAGCATCAGGCACACAGATTGTTGCTCCGATGCCCGGCTCAATCGTTAACATCAACGTTTCAGCAGGTCAGGCAGTTAAGGCAGGCGACGTTCTTATCGTTCTTGAAGCTATGAAAATGGAAAATGACATCACTGCTCCTTGCGACGGTGTTGTTAAGCAGATTGTCACATCAAAGGGTGCAACAGTTAACACTGATGACGTTCTTCTTGTTATTTAAGTCGGAGGTGTGACTAATGGGTGTTTTAATTGACAATTTTACCACTGTCACCTTCCCTCAGGTAGCAATGTGGATTATCGGCGGTATCCTCATTTTCCTTGCAATTAAAAAGGAAATGGAACCCTCTCTCCTTCTCCCGATGGGCTTCGGTGCAATCCTTATCAACCTTCCCAATTCAGGCGCAAAGCACATCATTGACGTTATGTTCAGAGTCGGTATCGACAATGAGTTCGGCGAATTGATGCCTCTCATCCTTTTCATCGGTATCGGTGCAATGATCGACTTTACTCCCCTTCTCACTAACCCGAAGCTTATGCTTTTCGGTGCAGCGGCACAGTTCGGTATCTTCTTCACACTCTGCCTTGCATCTCTTCTTGGCTTCGATATCAAGGACGCAGCTTCAATCGGTATTATCGGTGCTGCTGACGGTCCGACAGCTATCGCAGTTTCAATGGAACTTGGTTCAAAGTACATCGGTGCTATCATGGTTGCGGCTTATTCTTACATGGCTCTTGTTCCGTTGGTACAGCCGCCGATCATCAAGCTTTGCACAACAAAGAAAGAGCGTCTTATCCGTATGGATAACACAGCAGGTAAGGCTCCCTCAAAGCTTACAAAGATTCTTTTCCCCATCGTTGTTACAATCATCGTAGGTCTTGTTGCTCCCGATGCTGTTGCTCTTATCGGTTTCCTTATGTTCGGTAACCTTATCCGTGAGTGCGGTGTCCTTAACTCACTTTCAGAAACAGCACAGAAGGTACTTGCAAACCTTGTTACAATTTTCCTCGGAATCACAATCGCTGCTCGTATGAGAGCTGAAGAATTCCTTACAGTTGACACATTGCTCATCATCGCTCTTGGCCTTTTCGCATTCATCTTCGACACATTCGCAGGTGTTATGCTTGCAAAGGTTATGAATATCTTCTCAAAGAAGAAGATCAACCCGATGATCGGTGCTGCAGGTATTTCAGCATTCCCGATGTCAGCACGTGTTGTTCATAAAATGGGTCTTGAGGAAGACAACCAGAACTTCCTTCTTATGCACTCAATCGGCGTTAACGTTTCAGGACAGATTGCTTCAGTTATCGCAGGCGGTCTTATCCTTACATTCTTCAGATAATCAGGGAGGTAGTTATAATGTTTACTATTGATTTTAATGCGTTTCTCAGCGCTCTTCCCTATATGGGCAAAGGTATGCTCGGCATTTTCGTCGTAACTGCTCTCATCGTTCTTGTTGTTAACGCTCTTAACAACATTCCTGAGAAAAAGAATAAAGAAGACAAATAATTCAGTTGACAGCCTGTTTTTGTTGTTACAGAAACAGGCTGTTTTTATAAGAGAATCTTAACAAAACGAAGGAGGCATATTGATGAAATTCAGTCCTCATTTCCTCGGTATTTTTACCGATATTTACGGTTCATACGATGCCATGGACATCCCAAAAGCACTTTTGGTTGCTCTTGTCGGTTTTATAACCGTTATGGTAATGCTTGCAATAATTGCACTCTTTATTAAATTTATTGCTTTTATTTTCTCCGTAATCGAGAAAAAGAATGCCGCAAAAGTAACTCCTGTTATCACTCCGATAAACAATAATCCGTCAGTTCCGCAAACAAACGGTGTTGCCCTTCCTGACAATGAATCTCAGGGACAGCTTGAGCTTATCGGCGTTGACGAAGCAACAGCTGCAATGCTTATGGCTCTTGTCAGCTACAAAACAGAAATCCCGCTTAACAGACTTGCTTTCAGATCAATCAGACTTGTGGAGGAAGAAAACAAATGAAATACGAAGTGTTTTTGAATAATAAAAAATATGAAATTGAAGTTGATGAGTGTTCAGTTGCTCTCACAGGCGTAAGTACAGTTGCTGCTCCTGTTGCGGCACCTGCAGCTCCGGTTGCACCCGCTGCTCCTGCAGCAGCTCCCGTTGCAAGCGCACCGTCCGCTGAAGGAACAACAGTTGCTTCTCCGATGCCCGGCACAATTCTTGCTATCAACGTTACAAACGGCCAGTCTGTCCGTTCAGGTGAAGTTCTTGTCGTCCTTGAAGCTATGAAGATGGAAAACGACATCGTTGCTCCTTGCGACGGAATTGTTAAGCAGATTCTTGTAACAAAGGGCTCTACTGTTGACACTGACCAGGTTCTTGTTATTATTTAATCGGAGGTACAATTATGGAACTTATTACAAACCTCCTTGCAGGGATGTGGGATGCTTCAGGTTTTGCACTCCTTACATGGCAGAACGGTGTCATGATAGGTGTATCTGTTGTTTTCCTTTACCTTGCAATCGCTAAAAAATTCGAGCCGCTGTTGCTTGTACCGATTGCTTTCGGTATTCTTCTTGCAAATCTTCCCGGCTCAGGAATTATGGATGACCTGACACTCAATCAGGCTTTCGGCGGTGACCCCGCAACTGCAGTTGAAGGAAGCCACTGGTACGATTCAGGTGTTCTGAGAATCATCTATGCAGGTGTTAAGTCAAGTATCTTCCCCTGCCTTATCTTCCTTGGTGTAGGTGCTATGACTGACTTCGGACCGCTTCTTTCCAACCCGATCAGTCTTCTTCTCGGTGCTGCAGCTCAACTTGGTATTTATGTTGCTTTCATTATCGCAATCCTCCTCGGATTCACTCCGCAGGAAGCAGCTGCTATTTCAATCATCGGCGGTGCAGACGGCCCGACAGCTATCTGGCTTACAGGTAAGCTTGCTTCGCACCTTCTTGCTCCGATTGCCCTTGCTGCATATTCATATATGGCACTTATCCCGCTTATTCAGCCACCGATCATGAAGCTTCTCACAACAAAGAAAGAGCGCGAAGTAAAGATGACTCAGCTTCGTAAGGTTTCAAAAACTGAGAAGATTGTTTTCCCTGTTGTCGTTCTTGTACTTATCGCTCTCATCCTTCCGTCAGTTGTGCCGCTTCTCGGTATGCTTATGCTCGGTAACCTCTTCCGTGAATGCGGTGTTGTTGAAAGACTTTCCGACACAGCACAGAACGCACTTAACAACATTATTGTTATTCTTCTCGGTGTCACTGTCGGTGCTACAGCTAACGGTGAAAGCTTCCTTAAGGCACAGACACTCGGCATTGTTGCTCTCGGTCTTACAGCTTTCATCTTCTCAACAGTCGGCGGTGTGCTTCTCGGTAAAGTACTCTACATTGTCACAAAAGGTAAGATTAATCCGCTTATCGGTGCCGCAGGTGTTTCAGCTGTTCCTATGGCTGCACGTGTTGCACAGAACGAAGGACGCAAGTACAATCCCACAAACTTCCTTCTTATGCACGCTATGGGTCCCAACGTCGCAGGCGTTATCGGCTCCGCAGTTGCCGCAGGTTTCCTGCTTCTTATGTTCCAGAATTAATCTTATATACAAGATACAAAAACAGCATTGGATGCCAAATCCAATGCTGTTTATTCTTTTATTCAGTTTCATACGGCCAGTCGATAATTCCGCCAAACTCTTTGATGTTTGTATATCCGAGTTCGAGTAAATCTTCTGAAGCAAGTTTGCTTCTTCTTCCCGAACGGCAATATACAAGAATAAGTTGATTCTTATCCGTCAGGATTCCCTCTGCCTTTTCGTGTATTTCATAATCAGGAATAAGAATTGCTTCGGGAATATGTTTTTCGTCATATTCTTCCTGTGTACGGACATCAAGAATTACATATCCCGTCTGCGTATCCATTATCCTTTTAGCCTCTTGTGCGGTTATATTTTCGTACACTGCTTCCTGCACCGTCACGCTCTCCTTCGTTGTTTCCTTTATATTTTCCACTTTGTCATTTGTACACGACGTCAGACATAAAAACGTAACTATACACAGAATTATAATTATCTTTTTCATCTTAATCTCAATCTTCAAAGAAAATCGGGTTTGTCCATGCCTGTTTGCCGTCATTGTCGATGACATAAGCACGGATATATTTATAATTCTCGGGGTCAATATCAGCTTCAGCGTGTGTAATCTGTCCGTCCTCGTTTCTGAAAATTCTTGTCGGGTGGCAGTCGCTTATGAAACGAATTTCCTTGCACGGTTCACAGTCAAAGTAAATTTTGCCGTCTTCAAAATAGAAGTCCTTTATAACGGGGCCACAGGATGAATAGAATCTTCCGTCTTTAATCGCTTCAAGAATAGCTTTTACATTGTTCTCTGCGTTAACCATTACCCAGCCTTTGCAATGGTGGTGAGGCTGATGGCCGTCATCCGTCGCAACGCCCCAGAGCTTTATGCCCTGACCGAGCAGGTCGTCCCAATAAAGTGCATTTGTGTCCATATAATTTTCGTCGGCACCGCCTGAGTTCCAGATTTCCATTGCAACATTTCCCTTGAGCTTGTCAAAATATCTCGGCGGAGTTGAACTCCATTCGGGATGACAATAGAAGGTGATGTTGTTATTTGCATGAATTTCGTCAAGAAACGGCTGATATTCGAACTGATCTCTCGCTGCACCGTTCGGAAGACGCTGATCCTGCTCGTATCCGTTGGTTTCGTCATCAGGACCGAGGCATACGTGATGGAAAGTGCGGAATCCCTTGATTCTTTCAAAGGTATTATCAACTTCCATTCCGGGAATAATTGTTATTTCAACGTCTTCAGCATAGTTTTTATAGTTGTATATATTATGGTCTGTTATCGCCATAAAATCGTATCCGTTAGCTTTGTGAAGACGGATAACATCATCGGGTGTAACCTTTCCGTCTGAACGTGTTGTATGGCAGTGCAAAGCACCTTTAAGAAGTTTGTTTTCGCCTGTAAATGCTTTCTGTCTTATAAACATAGGATTTTCCCCCTTTTCGTTTTAAATTATAACAGACAGAATCTGCTTTTTCAATAAAATTTCTTTTTCACTTGCTAAATAAGAAATTTTTGTGTATACTTATTTCATCAAAAATGAAAGGAATTCATTATTATGCAGATTTTTTCATTCATTATGGCACTTATTATGACACTCGTGCCTTTTGTTGGCAGAGACGCAAAGAACCCCGACGAGGCTTTGCTTAATGTTTCAATCATTTCAGACACTCATCTTGATGCACGTTTTCCCGGCGGAAAGCTCAATCTTGAAAGAGGTCTTCGAGATATGAACAAGTTTGACAACGATGCAATTGTTCATGTCGGTGATATAACAAACTACGGTGACGAAGCTTCTGTTAAGTATTTCTACGATATTATGCGAGACAGCTGTGACGTTGAAAACTGGGTTGTGGCAACAGGTAACCACGAAATCGGTCACCCCGAAGAATTTACCAACGAAGAGGCAAGAAGCAACTTTGTTAAGTATCACAATGAGTACACAGGCCAGAACATCGAAAACGCTTATTACAGCATTGATGTTGACGGTTATACTTTCGTTGTGCTCTGTGACCAGAGTGAGGACAACTGGGACAGCTGTGACATCTATGAAGATCAGCTCGCTTTCCTTGACGCTGAGCTTGCAAGAGGTACTGCAGAGGGTAAGCCTGTTTTTGTTGTATGTCACGTTCCTGTTGAG
>JAZRNR010000075.1:0-41015 GCA_045648305.1 Acutalibacteraceae bacterium | reverse complement strand
GCACCCTTAAAAGAAGGGATTGAACCGAAATCAACGTCCTGACCGTTTTCAAAGCCTGTAGCAACAACTGTGATGTTGATTTCATCCTCAAGCTTAGAGTCGAATGCAACACCCCAAGTGATGTTTGCATCGGGATGAGCCTTATCTGTGATTGACTCACAAGCTGTTTCGATTTCTTCAAGACCGATGTCAGGTGAAGATGTGATGCTGATGATAACACCCTTAGCACCTGCGATTGATGTTTCAAGAAGCGGGCTTGATGTAGCCATTTCAGCTGCCTGAAGACTCTTATCCTTGCCCTTAGCTGTACCAACACCCATATGAGCATAGCCAGCATCTCTCATTACGCTGCAAACGTCAGCGAAGTCGAGGTTAACAAATCCCGGAACCTTGATAAGCTCAGAAATGCTCTTAACACCCTGTGAAAGAACTTCGTCAGCAACAAGGAATGCCTCTGAAAGAGTCTTGCAACGGTCGCTGAGGAGCTTAAGACGATCGTTAGGAATAACGATAAGGCTGTCAACGTGCTCTGAAAGACGAGCGATACCCTGCTCAGCAAGTGTGCTTCTCTTCTTGCCTTCAAACTTGAAGGGCTTTGTAACAACACCAACAGTAAGGATGCCCATTTCCTTAGCGATCTGAGCTACTACGGGAGCTGCACCTGTACCTGTGCCGCCGCCCATACCTGCGGTGATAAATACCATATCTGTGCCTTTAAGGATTGCAGCGATTTCCTCTTTGCTCTCCTCTGCAGCCTTTTCACCAACCTCGGGACGGCCGCCTGCGCCCTGACCGCGAGTTGACTTCTCACCGATCTGAATTCTGTGAGTTGCCTGTGAATTAACAAGAACCTGCTTGTCTGTGTTTACAACGATGAACTCAGCACCCTGCATACCCTGTGCAATCATTGTGTTAACAGCGTTTCCGCCGCCGCCACCTACACCGATAACCTTTATCTGAACGGTGCTTTCAAAATCGTTATCAATTTCAAATGCCATTTTATTGACCTCCGTTTTTAAAATCTATAGTGATACATTTGCTATGATATCATACTTTTATATATATTTCAAGCAATTTTATTATAAAAAGTTAAAATTTTTGTAATCTTTAATACCAATTCGGCATTAAATAAAAATTTATGTCGCAGTAGTTTTTTCTTCGGTATTTTCCTGACCCGGTTGAGTGGAAGTTTCTTCATTCTCCTCCTCTTTCTGAGTCGTTGTTTCGCCATTTTCCTGTGCTACCGTATCTGTGGTCAGTTCTGTTATCAGTTCCGTTGTTTCTTCCTCAACGGGAGGCTCAAGCGAATCAAGCGGATTAACAAAAACCTTCTTCGGAATGGTAAGGTTTACTTCTGCAATCAGCTCAGGATTTCTTTCATTTTCCTGTTCAATAGCCTTGATTCCGCCTTTGATTTTTTCGGTAAGATTATCCGAAGCTCCGAGAAGAAGTCTTAATCTGCCCTGATAGATAAGCTTGATTGAGCTTTGCTGAGTAAGATCCATTTCGGTTATGTCCTTGAACATTCCTGCTGCCGTAAGTCCGGAAACAAGCTGATCGTAAATTTTCTTTTCATCTTCATCCGAAAAAACAAAAACCTCACCCGGAGCCGCTGTTGCTCCGCCCTTAAGTTTCAGAAGCATAAGCTTGCTGTTTTCGGGAAGATTATTATGCATAGCAAGCGTTTTACCCTGTGCATCCGCGATTATATAACCGTCATCCGTTCCAATAACAATTGCCGCTTTTGTATCGGTAATCTTAATTGTAACCTTACCTGAAAGAGTCTTAGTGATAGCAGCATCCATAACATACGGCAGGCTTTTTTCGATACGCTCTTCAACCTTATTAAAGTTTGTGCGCACCATATTATCTCCGACATTAAGACCGGATGCCATAACAATCTCTTTTTCACCATATGTTGTTCCAGTACCGGTAATTTTGATTGAGCTGATATTAAACAGCACAGTCATACTCAGAACAAGCACAACTGCAATAACACCCAATATTATACAGACCGCACTCAGTATCTTGCGGTTTCTTTTAACAATTTTCAGTCTTTTTTCGTATCTCTCTCTCGCTTCGGGTCGCATTCTTGCAACCTGTTCGGGTGAAAGCTCTTTCATAAATTATCCTTCCTTCGGATTACTGCGCCAATTGCAGAAAGATTTTCCGCAAAAGCTGCATATCCCCTGTCTATGTAATTGATTTTTTCAACCGTTGTTGTACCTTCGGCACAAAGCCCCGCAACCACGAGAGCCGCACCCGCACGAAGATCTGTTGAATTAACAAACGCACCCTGCAGGAGTTCAACGCCGTTAACGACTGCAATTTTATCCTGTGCCTTGATATCCGCACCCATCCGTCTTAATTCACCGATATGTTTGAAACGGTTTTCAAAAATATTTTCACTTATAATTGTTATTCCCTTTGAAACTGAAGCAACAGCCATCATTATTGCCTGACAGTCCGTCGGAAAACCCGGATACGGCATTGTCTGTATTCTTTCAAAAGCCTTCAGTCTTTCGGGAGATGTTATTCTTAACTGTTTGCCCGAGGTTTCAATTCTGCATCCTGCCTGCTCAAAAGCTGAAAACACGGGAGTTATGTGCGACGGTATTACCTCGTCAACAACCACGGTTGAACCCGTAACCGCTGCAGCAGCCATATATGTACACGCTACAATTCTGTCAGGCATAATCGCATACTGAGAAGAGTTGAAGCGTTCAACACCCTCAATAACCACGGTACTTTCCCCCGCACCTGAAATTCTTGCTCCGCAGGAATTCAGAAACATCGCAAGATCAACAATTTCAGGTTCTCTTGCGGCATTGATTATTGTTGTTACCGTGCCCGATTTCACACTTGCTAGAATAATGTTTTCCGTAGCACCGACACTCGGAAACGGAAGAACTATCTTTCCGCCTTTTATTCTTCTGCATGTACAGCGGATTTCACCGTGCGATTCGGAAATATGAACACCGAGCTTCCGCATTGAAGCAAGATGTATGTCGATAGGACGAAGCCCTATGTCACAGCCTCCGGGAGCCGATATCACAGCCTCACCCGTTGCACTTAACAATGCACCGAGAAAAATTATTGACGAGCGCATTTCGCGCATAAGCACATCGCTTATTTTTCTTTGGCTGAGGTTTCCTGAATCGACAAAAACCATTTCGTCGGTACGTTGTACCTTACAGCCTAAGCACCTGAGTATTTTGATAGTTGAATCAATATCGCTCAGCTGAGGACAATTATGTATTACGCAGGGTTTTCCTACCGCAACAGTGGCTGCAAGAATCGGCAAAGCACTGTTTTTTGCACCCTGTGTTTTTACCGTTCCGCCAAGGCGGTTACAACCCTCGATTATGTACTGTCCCATATACTCACCCTTTCGGAAATATCATCTGTTGTCAGTTTATGATATAGCCGAAAAAGTGTTAATTTATTTAACTATTTCACAAATGCAGGAAACGATTCGCTCTGTTGCATCGTAGATAGCCATTTTCTTTGCATTTGCACCAAGCTCTTCGAGTCTGCTTCTGTCTGCGAGCAAGCTGTCAATTTCCTTGATAAGACGCTCACCCGTAAAATCTTTTTCTTCGATGAGTATTGCCGCGTTATTCTTGACAAGCTCCATCGCATTATAATACTGGTGATTTTCAGCCGCATACGGATACGGCACAAGAATTGAAGGCTTACCCATTGCCTGAATTTCGCTGAGTGAGCTTGCACCTGCACGGCAGATTACAAGGTCAGCAGCTGCCATACAACGGTGCATATCGTTTATATATTCACGAAGCATAATATGCTTGTTTTCTGCGAGATTAATATTCTTTTCTTTTTCTATAATATCAAACATTCCTACGCCTGCTTTACCTGTTGCGTGCAGGAAGTAGCAATCCTTACGTTCATATCTTTCTTCAATAAGCTGAGTTACGGCATTGTTGATAACTCTTGCTCCGAGGCTTCCGCCCATTGAAAGAATTACGGGACGCTCATCAACACCGAGTTCAGCACGTGAAAACTCACGGTCAGCATTGATAAGCTCTCCTCTTACGGGAAGACCTGTTACAACACATGGATTTTTCGGCTGCATATACTTTTCAGCTTCGGGAGCTGTGAGCATAACCTTATCAACAAGCTTCGCAAGTGTCTTGTTTGTTACACCAGGGAAAGCATTCTGTTCGTGAATTGCCGTCGGGATACCGAGCTTACAAGCAGTTCTGAGAACAGGACCGCCAACGTAACCGCCAAAGCCGAGAACAACATCGGGACCAAATTCCTTGATTATCTTCTTCGCCTGAGAAGATGATTTCACAAGCTTGATTACAGTACCGATATTCTGTTTGATTCCGCTCGGTGTCAGGTCACGGCTGAAGCCCTGAATATCTATTGTTTTAAAATCATACCCTGCGGCAGGCACAAGCTGTGCTTCCATTTTAACAGCCGTGCCGACAAAAAGAATCTGTGCCTTCGGATAGCTTTCTCTTATATAACCTGCAACTGCGAGTGCGGGATTGATGTGACCGCCTGTACCGCCTGTTGCGATGAGGATTTTTTTGTTGTTTAACATTTTTGTCACCTCTTAGTATTTCTCGGGCCTGTTCTTGATACACCAAGAACGAGTCCCATTTCCACCATAAGTATTACGAGTGCCGTTCCGCCGTAGCTGAAAAACGGAAGCGAGATACCTGTATTCGGAATCATATCCGTAACAACAAGAATATTAAGAACAGACTGAATTCCGACCTGAAGTGAAATTCCGAGAACGAGCAATCTTTCGTACATACTCTTTGTTTTTGCCGCAATCATAAAGCCTCTTGCAACAAGTGCAAGGAACATAAGAATAATTATCATACTGCGGAAGAAACCGAGCTCTTCACCGACGATTGCAAAAATGAAATCATTGTGAGGTTCAGGAATGTAAAGGAATTTCTGTCTTGAATTTCCGAGACCGAGGCCGAAGAGTCCGCCCGAACCGAGAGCGTAAAGTGACTGGTTGGTCTGCCATCTTGTGCCTGTGTCTGTATAATCTTTTTCGAAGAATCCTGTGATTCTCTTGAGCTGATAAGGGCTGAGAATCTGTTCGCGGAAGATTACGAAAACAGCAATCAGAAGTACACCCGCCGCAAAGCCGAGGATAAACCATCTTCTGTCCATACCGCTGAGGAACAAAATTCCGATACCCATTGCAAAAATCATTACAAAACATGAAAGATGACTTTCAGCAAAAACAAGAAGACTTACAACAATAACAATTCCGAAATAAAGAAGCGGAGCAAACATGTTCTGATCGAGGAATTTTTTGCCCTTTTCAAGTCCCCACGAGAGCCCGATTATCATCGCAAGCTTTCCGATATCTGACGGTTGGAAGGATGACGCTGTTCCCGGGATCGGCATCCAACGTTTGATGTCAGGATTTTCAGGAACAGGCACGTAATAGAAAAGAACCGCGACAAGCAGTACAAAACCGATCGCGCTGATAGGTATTGCAAACTTCTTTATAAACTGCGGATTGATTTTTGAAATTATAAACATTACAACAAGTCCGAACAGTGCAAAAGTTCCTTGCTTTGCAACATAGTGATACGGATCGTTATTATGGAATTTGCCCCAGACATAACTTGCAGAAGCCATCATAATAAGTCCTGTTGTAAGAAGTGCGATAACAAGGAAAAGATATATTATGTCAAAACCGCCATCAACGAAAACCCTTACGCCACCTATGGTCAGATTCCAGAACGGACTTCTTTTTTTAGCAGTTTTTTTGTTTTCTTCCCGGGCTGTTTCTCTGAGCTCTGACGTAGACATAAAACCACTTCTCCTTTCAAAGATTTGTTTAAAATTATACTGTAAAACCGCCGTAATACATTACGACTACACCTATTATACCCGCAATAAGGTTTACTGTGCAGAAAACTGCATCAATTTTCTTTTCACTCCAGCCGCACATTTCAAAGTGATGGTGAATCGGAGCCATTTTGAAAATACGTTTACCGTGAGTAATTTTATAATAGCCGATCTGAATAACGTCAGAAAGAGCTTCAATAACATAGATAAAGCCTGTAAGAATAAGGATAACAGGACAATCAAGTGCATAAGCGATTGCAACAACCATACCACCGAGGAACATTGAGCCTGTATCGCCCATAAATACCTTTGCAGGGAATTTGTCCCAGATAAAGAACCCGATACATCCGCCAAGTAGTGCCGCCGCAAGAACACCCACACCGAGGAACTTGTGAATAACTGCAATTGCAATAAACGAAACAGCAGCCGTTGCAGTAACGCTTGAGCAAAGACCGTCAATACCGTCTGTGAAGTTTACGGCATTGATAGCACCGTAAATTACACATACACCGAGAACCCAGAACCAGATTCCGAGATCAACCTTACCGATAAACGGAACGAACATATAGGGATCCTTACCCATTGCAAGGAAAAGACTTGTAAGATAGCCTGCACAGATAACAACCTGAGCGATTGATTTCTGAACAATTGAAAGACCGAGGTTACGCTTTTTTACAACCTTGATATAGTCATCTGCAAAACCGACAAGGCCAAACATAAGAGCCATTATAAGTCCTGCCCAGATTTTGGTATTCATATCACCTGTAAGCTCAAGCTTATTGCCTGTAATATAATTCACAACAAGCATAGCAGCGGCAGAGAAGAAAATACCGATAATAAACATTATACCGCCCATTGTCGGTGTACCCTGCTTACTCTTGTGCCATTTCGGGCCTTCTTCAAGGATTGTCTGACCGAATTTGAGCTTTCTGAGCCACGGGATAATACCGAAGCCGAGGATTGCTGTTATACCGAGTGCCGCAACACCGCTTAAAATCATTGTAAGAATACTGTTCATTTTCTTCACTTGCGTACTGAAGTACGCTACCCCTTTCTTTAAACTCAGTTCATTCTGCCGTAAAGGTTATTAATTACATCTTCAAGTGCCATACCGCGGCTTGCTTTGAAAAGAACTGCATCACCTTCACCGAGAATTTCAAAAAGAGCATCTGCAAGCTCATTTTTATCAAGGAAACTCTTTACAACAGGAACACCGCATTCAGTTGCCTTTGCCGCAGTTTCAAGTGATCTTTCACCGTAAGTCATAAGAACATCTATCTTATTCTTTGCAGCAATAAGACCTGCATTTCTGTGAGCTTCAACACTGATTGCACCAAGCTCAAGCATATCACCGAGAACAGCAATTTTTCTGTTTGCATTCACTGTTGAAAGCATCTTGAGAGCCGCCTGCTGAGAGTCGGGACTTGCATTGTAGCAGTCTTCGATGAATCTTATTCCGTTAACTACCTTCACACGCTGTCGCATTCCTGAGGGCTCATATTTTTTAAGTCCGTCAGCCGCCTGCTGAGGTGTTACCCCAAGCTGAAGTCCTGTTCCGAAGGCCGCAAGAGCATTATAAACGTTGTGAATACCGATTGTCGGGATTGTAACATTCTGCACCTTGTCACTGTCGTAAATTATATTGAAGTTTGTTGTATCGTCCTGCTGAACGATATCTGTTGCTCTGAAATCACAGAACTTATCATTAATTCCGTAGTAGAATACGGGATGATTTTCGATTTTCGCACTTGCGAGGTACGGGTCGTCACCGTTGAGCATTATCGGAGCTCCTTCACGAAGACCGTCAAGAATTTCAAGCTTTGCCGCACAGATATTTTCACGTGAGCCAAGGTTTTCCATATGAGAAACACCGATATTGCTGATTATCGCAATTGTCGGCTCTGCTGTTTTTGACAAGACGGAAATTTCACCCTTATTGCTCATTCCCATTTCAATTACAGCCGCCTGAGTGTCCTCCTCAAAGCGCATAAGTGTACGCGGAAGACCGATATCGTTATTGAGGTTACCCTCAGTCTTTATTGCATTGTACTTCTCGCTGACAACCGCCCAGGTCATTTCCTTTGTAGTTGTCTTTCCGACACTGCCTGTAAGACCTACAACGGGAATGTCAAAAGTGTTTCTGAACCAATTTGCAAGACGGAGAAGTGCAAGCCTTGTATCGTCAACCTTTATGAACAAGCCTTCACAGTCCACATCGTGGTGAATCATTGCGGCCGTTGCTCCGTTTTCGAGAGCACTTTTTGTAAAATTATGTCCGTCAAAGTTTTCACCGTGAATTGCAATATAAAGCAAACCTTCTTCGCACAGTCTGCTGTCTATGCAGATTCCGTTAATTTCCGCCTCACCTGTTGCGGTTCCGCCTACTGCGGTGGCGATTTCACTTAACATTAATCTTTTCATTTTCAAAACCTCGCCTTGTCTTCCAACAATTTTCTTATTATTTCTCTTTCGTTAAAGTATATTTTCTGTGTGCCGAGTATCTGATATTTTTCGTGACCTTTTCCTGCTATCAGCACGGTGTCCCCTGCTTTTGCAGAGTAGAGTGCGGATTTTATTGCAAGCTTGCGGTCAGTAATTTTATAATAATTTTTTGCCTCTATCCCCTGAACGATTTCATCAATGATAGTTTCGGGGGCTTCGGTTCTCGGATTATCCGATGTTACAAAAACAAAATCCGAATTTTCACTCGCTATTTTGCCCATAAGAGGTCGTTTTTCTTTGTCTCTGTCGCCACCGCAACCGAAAACGGTAATAAGCCGTCCGTTATAAACAGTACCGAGTGTCTTAAGTGCATTTTCAAGCGAATCAGGTGTATGAGCATAGTCGATTATCACATTGATTCCGAGCTGATTTTCAACCTTTTCCATCCGTCCTGCTATACCGTCAAAGCGTGCGACTGCACGGACCGCTCTGTCAGTATCAACACCGAGCGTATTCGTTACCGCCAAAGCAGCAAGCGAATTATAAACAGAAAACCTGCCAAGTCCGTCAAACGTAACGTAGTGTTCTTTTCCTTTGCTGTTAAGTCTGTAGCTTACACCGTCAGATGAAAGATTAAGCTTATCGGCAAAGAAATCTGCTTTTTCTTTTACTCCGTAAGTAACAACCTTACCGACAGCGTGGTTCTGCATAAACTCCGAAAATTCATCATCGGAATTTATAACCGAAACCTTACTGTTTTCAAACAGTACAGCTTTAGCCTTCGCATATTCCTGCATTGACTTGTGATAGTCAAGATGCTCGGGTGAAAGATTTGTAAAAACCGCACAGTCGAAGTTGATTCCGTAAACCCTGAGCTGTGCAAGTGCCTGTGAAGAAACCTCCATTACACAGGCTTCACAGCCTGCTATCTTCATCAGCATAAGATATCTGTGGAGATCTGCAGGGTCAGGAGTTGTTAAATCAGCCGGATATTTTTCCTTGCCGATTACGACATTCACCGTTCCGATAAGACCTGTTTTACAACCTGAACTTTCAAGAATCTTTCTTATTATGTAAGAAGTTGTGGTTTTTCCGTTTGTTCCTGTCACGGCAATCATACGCAGCTTTTTATGAGCAGAGCCGTAAAACGCCGCACTGATTTGTGCATAAGCTTTTCTTGAATTTTCAACAATTATTGAATTTTTAATTCCGATGTCACGTTCGCATATTACGGCAACAGCACCTCTGTCCATTGCCTTCTGTGCAAAATCGTGACCGTCGCAACCGTTTCCCCTTATACACACAAACAATCCCGAATTCCTTACTTTCTGAGAATTTTCCGTGATATTTGTAATTTCAGGGTCCGTTGTGTAAACATTCTTTGTTTCAACATCCTGTAACAAAGCACTCAGCTTCATCCGAAACGCCTCCGAAATTTTCTGTTTACACGTCCTTATTTTTAATGGTCCGAAACGCCTGACGTTGTTCTGAAGAAGACAGTCAACGTTGAACCAACTTCAATTTCTTTACCTGCCTGAACGCTCTGTCTGTAAGCTACAAGTCCTGAAGCAGACAAAGCATTACCTGAGATTCTGATATTAAGACCAAGATTCACAGCTTCGTAATTAACCTGTGATACCGTCATTCCCGTAAAGTCAGGAACAATTACCTTGGATTTTTTCGCATTTTCCTCTGTGTAGACAACAACAACGCCGTCCTGCGGAATAAACTGGCTGTATGCAGGCATCTGCGAAACAACAGTTTCTCCTCCGCCAACAACCTTAACCTTAAGATTTGACTCTTTAAGTGTTGCTCTCGCTTCACTTACTGTTTTACCTGAAAGGTCAGGAACTTCTACATCGAGATTACCTTTTTCTGACTCGTTATACTGTCTTTCAACGTTGAGGAACGTAAGTGTTTTTTCTATCACTTCCGCTGCAACGGGTGCCGCAACAGCACCGCCGCCCGTCTGTCCCTGAGGTTCATTTACAACGATTATGATTGAAATTTCAGGGTCGTTAGCCGGTGCACAACCTGCAAAAGATGCAATATATTCGCCTGTTGCACCTGTCGGACCAAGAACGTCCGAGGTTCCTGTTTTACCTGCTACTCTGTAGCCTGCAACGTAAGAGTTTTTAGCTGTACCCTTAGTTGAAACTTCTTCCATTGAAGCGATGATAAGATCTGACGTTGATTCAGAGATAACCTGACGTTTTACAACAGGCTTTGTTTCGCTGATAACGTTGCCCTTTTCGTCAAGGGTTTTCGCCACAATATACGGCTGCATAAGCTTACCGTCATTGACAACAGCATTGATTGCATTAAGCACCTGAATCGGCGAAGCCTGGAACGACTGACCGAAAGATGAGCTGGCAAGGTTGACAGGTGTCATATTGTCGCGAGCATGGTAGTTGATTCCTGCCTTAGGAAGAACCTCAGCACCAAGGTCGACACCTGTTTTTTCCGTAAATCCGAATGCTTCGAAGTATTTATAAAATGTGTCAACACCGAGACGCTGACCGATTGTAATAAAATACGGGTTACAGGAATTCATAAGACCCTGAGTAAGAGTCTGTGTACCGTGACCTGAATGATTGTGGCAGTAATAACGTCTGTCTGCGATATGTATACTACCTGAACAGTTGAACTTTTCATCGTATTCAACAACGTTTTCCTCAAGACCGGCAGCCATTGTGATTACCTTGAAAACAGAACCCGGGTCGTAAATATCGCTGACAGCTCTGTTTCTCCACTGCTGATACATAGCCTGATTATACGCTTTTTTTCGCTCAGTTTCGTCTTCGATTGCTGTGATGTTATCAATTGTACGCTGGTCATAAATCGTATAAGGATCATTAGAATCAAACGAAGCCTGAGTTGACATTGCAAGAATCGCACCTGTATCAACATCCATCACGATACCTGTGCAGGATTTGCAGTTACTTGTCTGATAGCACTGATAAAGTGCTTCTTCAAGATAACGCTGAATTGTTTCGTCAATTGTAAGAACAAGACTTGTTCCCTGTGTCGGCTCGTAAAGAGTCTGATACGCAATGCTGTTCATTACGGAATTGTTAGCCTTTGTTGAAATAAGACGGCCGTCTATACCCGTAAGAGTGGTGTTGTACTTTGATTCAAGACCTGAGAGACCGACATTGTCTGTACCTACACAGCCGAGAATCTGTGAAGCGAGTGTCGAATACGGATAATATCTCTTTACATCGTCCTCAACTCTGATAACACGTGAAAAATACCACGGTTTTTCGCCCTTTACGCCTGTTTCGTAAGAGGTTTCAAGGAAAGCAAGAACCTTATCACGTATATCTTTTTCAACCTTGTTTGCAAGTGCAAGGTTGTTGTATCCTGTTTTAGTAGACTTTTCAACAATTGTTTCGCGTTCGATGCCGAGAATTTCTGACATTGTATCGAAAACGATATTCTTTGCCGCTTCGGGAAAATGCTGCAATTCGTTCGGATTCATCGTAATTTTCCACGCTGAAGCACTCTGAGCAAGTACAGTCATATTCCTGTCGTAGATTATACCTCTGTTTGCAGGGACAACCGTATCGTTGAGCTGCTGCTGTTCAGCAAAGTGCTTAAACATATCTGCCTGAAAAATCTGTGCTTTTGCAAGGCCGATTAAAGGAAAAACAAGACCCACGACAAGGAAAACGGCAAGAACACCCCATATCCTCGACTTAACACCTTTAGTCAAGATTTTACGGGGCTTGAAGAAGCGCATTTTCTTTAATTTAAGCTGATTTTTCAACGCAGCTACCTTCCCTTCACATAAAAAAAGTAACGTAAAAATTCTCTCTATAAAATCACTCTAAGGGCGGATATAAATCCGCCCTTTTTACTGTCATAAATTTATATGTTTTATGTAACTTGTACTATACATAATACACCTGTGGTTACTGAGTCAACTGTGCACCGCTTTCATCCGAAATGTCAAAGTACTCAACCTGATAGCTTTCCCTTTTAACCATTCCGAGTTCTGACTGCGCATACTCTTCTATTTTATCCATTGACATCATTGAGTTATACTTCATCTTCAATGAAATATTTTCGCTTTCAACAACGCTCAATTCATTCTGCTTTTTAGTAAGGTCAATCTGAAGATTTGTCAGCTGCACATGGCAGACAATAATTGCACCGATTGTAAGAAACATTGTAAGGGCAAAAGCACAGGCTCTGATTGCCATTTTTGTGCTTTCACGTGCTTCCTGTGCTGTCTGCATTCTGCTGACAGGCTTTGTTTCAAGGAGCTTCGGCTTCTGTATTCTCTTTTTAGGCGTTTCCTGCGGAATATACGCATTCTTCTGCACATCAAACAAATCAAGATCAAGTGCAAGCATTTCGTTATTAGCCATGGCCGTTAACTCCTTTCATTTATCTGTTTCCTTATCAGAGCTTTTCAACCGCACGAAGCCGTGCACTGTGTGCTCTGAAATTTTCATCTACTTCATTCATTGACGGAGCCTTCGATTTGAACGGTAACCTACCCTTCGGAGTGTTTCCGCATACGCATACCGGAAACTGCGGCGGACAAGTGCAACCTTCACAGAACGAATTAAAACGTTTTTTCACCATTCTGTCTTCCAATGAATGGAAGGTTATTATTGCAAGTCTGCCTGAAGGATTCAGCACGTCAAACATATCGTCAAGTGCTTTTTCAAGCTTTGTGAGCTCCTGATTTACTTCGATTCTTAATGCCTGGAACGTTTTTCGCGCCGGATGTCCGTCACGCTTTGCCTTCATCGGCATTGAGGCTTTTATAATTTCAACCAATTCAAAGGTTGTTTCAATTGGCTTATTTTCTCTCACTTTAACAATGTTTTTAGCGATTGACGGAGCGAATTTTTCCTCTCCGTAAGTATAAATAATACGTCTTAATTCCGCTTCGGAGGCGTTATTTACGATATCTGCCGCACTCAAGCCTGACATTGACATACGCATATCGAGCGGTGCATCTTTATGAAAAGAAAAACCTCTGGCATCGGTGTCGAGCTGATGGGAACTAACGCCCAGATCCGCCATCACACCATCGACACCAATGATGCCAAGGTTGTTGAGAACTGAACTGATATTGACGAAATTATCGTGAACAACCACAACATTCGGGTTGTTTTCAAATCTTTTTGTAAGAACCGCTATGGCTTCGGGGTCCTGATCAATAGAAATAAGCTTTCCTGTTGTCAGTTTTTCAGCAACAGCCGAGCTGTGGCCGCCACCGCCTGCCGTACAGTCAACATAAATTCCGTCAGGCTTTACATTGAGAGCATCAACGGTTTCATAAAATAAAACGGGAATATGTTTGAAATCCGGCATCAGAACGGCAAGACAACGTCAACAACCTTATCCTTAGCAAGTTGCTGCTCGTATTCTTCCTTATCCCAGATTTCTGCACGAGGTCCGATACCGATTGTAACAATTTCCTTTTTAAGGTTTGCTGCTTCAACAAACTTCGCAGGTAAAACGAATCTGCCCTGTGCATCAAGGTCATAGACCTTTGAATTTATTGAGAAATGTCTTTGAAGATCTGTTCTGTCGACCCCGTCATCAACATAGGCGATCTTATAAACCATCTCATCCCATTCGGAAGTGACATAAAGTCGCAGACATTTTTCGTTCGGCTTGTGGTAAATGGTGAACGACTGTCCGTAGAGGGAATCTTTAATTTTTGCAGGCATAATTATACGGTTATTCGAGTCTATTGAATGAAAATACTCGCCGTTAAAGTGCATATTCTTTGCATCCTGCATCATTTTCCCTCCATTTCATATCAAAATTAATGACTTTTACTCCATTTACATCCATATTATAATTCCTGTTAGCCCAAAAGTCAATAAAAATTATGCATTTTTTCTAAAAATTCCGCAAAAAATTTTATGCAATTTTTGGTAAAAATAAAGCCTGCCGTGTGGCAGGTTCAAAAAAAATAAGCACTATGCCCCGAAGAGCATAGTGCATTATAAATGTCAATTATTAACGATTAATCGATTTTGCTGAGAAGTTCTGCCATAACTGTGTTAGGAGCATCTTCCTTTTTCTTAAGCTGAACCTCAGAATAACACTTCATACCTGTACCTGACGGAAGAAGTTTACCGATAATAACATTTTCCTTAAGACCCATAAGAGGATCAGTCTTACCCTTGATAGCTGCATCTGTAAGAACACGTGTTGTTTCCTGGAATGATGCTGCAGAAAGGAATGACTCTGTTGCAAGTGAAGCCTTTGTGATACCCATAAGAGTCGGGATGCATGTTGCATAGTTCGGCTCCTTGCCTTCTGCCTCTGCCTGTGCCTTAACCTTATCGTTAGCTGTGTAGAATTCGTGCTTTTCAACAACTGAACCCGGAAGGAAGTTTGTATCGCCGGCATCGTCAATCTTAACCTTGCGCATCATCTGACGAACAATAACCTCGATGTGCTTATCGTTGATATCAACACCCTGTGTACGGTATGTTCTCTGAACTTCACGGATAAGGTAATCATGAACAGCTTCTACGCCGCGGATAGCAAGGATATCGTGCGGATTCGGAGCACCGTCTGTAAGTGCCTGACCCTTTGTAACCTTGTCGCCTTCCTTAACGATTTCACGGAAGCCGTACGGGATAAGGTATGCCTTTGATTCGCCGTTTTCATTATCTGTGATAACAACGTGACGGCTCTTCTTGATTTCTTCGAATGAAACCACACCTGAGATTTCTGAAAGGATTGCGAGTGACTTGGGCTTTCTTGCTTCGAAGAGTTCCTCGATACGCGGAAGACCCTGTGTGATATCGCCTGCGTCCTTAGCACCACCGGTGTGGAACGTTCTCATTGTAAGCTGTGTACCGGGTTCACCGATTGACTGTGCAGCAATGATACCGACAGCCTCACCAACCGTAACAGGTTCACCTGTTGCAAGGTTTGAACCGTAGCACTTGATACATACGCCGTGTTCTGCCTTACAAGTAAGGAGTGAACGGATAACAACTGCAGCTGATGAGCCTTCCTCAGCCTCGCCTGCATCAATCTTAGCCTGATGCTTAGCCTTAGCATGGTCAGCAACAACCTTTGCTTCAATGTCTGTCATCATCTTGTCCTTAGACATAATGACTTCGCCTGTATCTGTATCAATATAATCGTTGAGAAGATAACGTCCTGTAAGACGCTCTGCAAGGTCAACGATCTTTCTGTTGCCGTGGAAGATATCGTAAACTTCGATACCCTCATCGCAACCGCAATCTTCATCGTGGATGATGCATTCCTGTGAAACGTCAACGAGACGACGTGTAAGGTAACCTGAGTCAGCTGTACGAAGAGCTGTATCGGCAAGACCCTTACGAGCACCACGGGAAGAAATGAAGTATTCAGAAATGTTAAGACCTTCACGGTAGTTAGCCTTGATGGGTACTTCGATTGTCTTACCTGCTGTGTTAGCGATAAGACCACGCATACCTGCAAGCTGACGAAGCTGTGAATCATTACCACGGGCACCGGAATCAAGCATCATATTGATCGGGTTGTACTTGTCAAAGTTAGCCTTGAGTTCCTTAGCAACTTCCTGTGTACAAGCTTCCCATACTTCGATGATTCTGTCTGAACGTTCTGACTCAGTGATAAGACCGCGGTCATAGTTTCTGCTGATTTTATCAATCTTAGCTTCTGCTTCTGCAAGAAGTTCAGCCTTCTTCGGCGGAATTGTTGCGTCGCAGACAGCAACTGTGATACCGCTTCGTGTTGAATGTGTATAACCCTGAGCCTTGATATTATCAAGCATTTCAGCTGCAACTGCTGTACCGTGAACACGGATACATCTGTCGATAATCTTACCGAGGTTACCCTTCTTAACAAGGAACTCAACCTCAAGTCTGAACATGCTGTCGATATCTTCAGGATTACGCTCAACAAAGCCGAGGTCCTGAGGAATCGGGTTATTGAAGATAATCTTACCAAGAGTTGTAGGAACAAGTCTTGTATATTCAACGCCGTTGATTGTCTTTGTCATACGGACTTTGATTGATGAATGAAGAGTGATTGTTCCGTCGTCGTAAGCCATTGTAGCTTCATCAACGCTGCGGAATGCCTTACCCTCACCGGGCTCACCCGGCTTTTCAAGTGTAAGGTAGTATGAACCGAGGATCATGTCCTGTGTAGGAACAGCAACAGGACGTCCGTCTGAAGGTTTCAAAAGGTTATTAGCAGCAAGCATAAGGAAACGAGCCTCAGCCTGTGCTTCTGCTGAAAGAGGTACGTGAACAGCCATCTGGTCACCGTCGAAGTCAGCGTTGAAAGCTGTACATACGAGCGGATGAAGCTTGATAGCTCTACCCTCTACAAGAACGGGTTCAAAAGCCTGGATACCAAGTCTGTGAAGTGTCGGAGCACGGTTAAGCATTACCGGATGATCCTTGATAACGATTTCAAGTGCGTCCCATACTTCGGGATGTGCCTTTTCAACCATCTTTCTTGCAGACTTAACGTTACCTGCCTTTTCTGTTTCAACAAGACGCTTCATTACGAAGGGCTTGAAGAGCTCGAGTGCCATTTCCTTGGGAAGACCGCACTGATAAAGCTTGAGTTCAGGACCAACAACGATAACTGAACGGCCTGAGTAGTCAACACGCTTACCGAGAAGGTTCTGACGGAAACGACCCTGCTTACCTTTAAGCATATCTGAAAGAGACTTGAGAGCTCTGTTGCTCGGACCTGTAACAGGACGTCCGCGACGGCCGTTATCGATAAGAGCATCAACAGCTTCCTGAAGCATTCTCTTTTCGTTACGAACAATGATGTCGGGAGCACCGAGTTCAAGAAGCTTCTTAAGACGGTTGTTACGGTTGATGACACGACGGTAGAGGTCGTTGAGGTCAGATGTTGCGAAACGTCCGCCGTCAAGCTGAACCATCGGTCTGATTTCCGGAGGAATAACCGGAACAACGTCAAGAATCATCCACTCAGGCTTATTGCCTGATGTGCGGAAAGCTTCGATTACTTCAAGACGCTTGAGAGCCTTAGCTCTCTTCTGACCTGAAGAATTGAGAAGCTCTTCACGGAGTTCTACTGCAAGTGACTCAAGGTCAACTTCTGCAAGAAGTTCCTTGATAGCCTCTGCACCCATGCCTGCCTTGAAGTCATCTTCATATCTTTCACGGTATTCTGTGTAAGCTTTTTCATCAAGAATCTGCTTCTTTTCGAGCGGTGTGTCACCCGGATCAGTTACGATGTAAGATGAGAAGTAAAGAACCTTCTCAAGATTACGGGGTGTAACGTCAAGCACAAGACCGATTCTTGACGGGATACCCTTAAAATACCAGATGTGAGAAACAGGTGCTGCGAGTTCGATGTGACCCATACGTTCACGACGAACCTTAGCCTTTGTTACCTCAACTCCGCATCGGTCACAGACGATGCCCTTGTGGCGTACTCTCTTGTACTTACCGCAGTGACATTCCCAGTCCTTTGTGGGTCCGAAGATCCTTTCGCAGAAAAGACCGTCTTTTTCGGGTTTAAGGGTACGATAGTTTATTGTTTCGGGCTTTGTTACTTCACCGTAAGACCATTCTCTAACCTGGTCAGGTGAAGCAAGTCCGATTTTTATTGATTCAAAGGTATTGTTTTCCAAAATAACTGCCCCTTTTCCTTAAATCTATATCAATTGTGTAGCAAACGCTGATTATTCGTAGTCGTTCTCTGCATCCATATCCATGCCGAAATCGTCTTCATAGCTTTCAGCGAACATATCTGCGAACTCGTCGATTTCCTCATCGTTTGCGATAGGATTGCCCTCTTCATCTTCAAGCTCATAACCTTCGGCACTTTCAGCATCATTTACGTGTGTAAATGCCTTGTCATCTGAAGGAGCAAAGCCCATATCGTCGTCAAAGTTCTGCTTGAGATCAATCTCCTGCTGATCCTTATCGTATACACGAACATCAAGACCGAGTGACTGAAGTTCCTTAACAAGAACCTTGAAGGATTCGGGAATACCTGACTGCGGGACATTGTTGCCCTTTACAATAGCTTCATAAGTCTTTACACGACCAACAACGTCGTCAGACTTAACTGTAAGAATTTCCTGAAGAGTGTAAGCTGCACCGTAAGCTTCAAGTGCCCAAACTTCCATTTCACCGAAACGCTGACCGCCGAACTGAGCTTTACCGCCGAGAGGCTGCTGTGTAACGAGTGAGTAAGGACCTGTTGAACGAGCGTGAATCTTATCATCAACAAGGTGCAACAGCTTGAGGTAATACATAATACCGACTGTTACAGGGTTATCGAAGCGACGGCCTGTACGTCCGTCGATAAGGATTGACTTACCGTCTTCACTGAGACCTGTTTCACGGAGAGCTGCTCTGATATCTTCCTCGTGAGCACCGTCGAAGACCGGAGTCATAACCTTCCAGCCGAGGTGACGTGCTGCGAAGCCGAGGTTAACCTCAAGAACCTGACCGATGTTCATTCGGGAAGGAACACCGAGGGGGTTAAGAACGATATCAAGCGGAGTACCATCCTCAAGGAAAGGCATATCTTCCTGCGGAAGAATTCGAGAAACAACACCCTTGTTACCGTGACGACCAGCCATCTTGTCACCTACAGAAAGCTTACGCTTCTGAGCGATGTAGCAGCGTACAACCTTGTTTACGCCGGGGCTGAGCTCGTCGCTGTTCTCTCTTGTGAACACTTCAACGTTAACAACGATACCGTATTCACCGTGAGGAACTCTGAGTGATGTGTCACGTACTTCCTTAGCCTTTTCACCGAAGATAGCACGGAGAAGTCTTTCTTCAGGAGTAAGCTCTGTTTCACCCTTAGGTGTAACCTTACCAACGAGGATATCGCCTGAGTGAACTTCGGCACCGATACGGATGATACCTCTTTCGTCGAGGTCTTTAAGAGCGTCGTCACCTACGTTCGGGATATCTCTTGTAATTTCTTCAGGTCCGAGCTTTGTATCTCTTGACTCTGTTTCATACTCTTCAATATGGATTGATGTGTAGACGTCATCTCTTACGAGCTTTTCATTGATGAGAACGGCGTCCTCGTAGTTGTAGCCTTCCCATGTCATAAAGCCTATAAGAGCATTCTTACCAAGTGAAATTTCACCGTGGTCAGTTGCGGGACCATCTGCAATAACATCGTCTTTTTCAATGTGCTGGCCGATAGCAACAATCGGCTTCTGGTTGATACATGTACCCTGGTTAGAGCGCATGAACTTTGTAAGATTGTATCTGTCGATCTGACCGTCAATATCCTTCTGAATTTCGATGAAATCAGCATTTACGTGGATAACTGTACCTGCGTTACGGCAAAGAACAACTGTACCTGAGTCAACAGCTGCCTTATATTCCATACCTGTACCAACGATCGGAGAATCTGTCTTGAGAAGAGGCACTGCCTGACGCTGCATGTTTGAACCCATGAGTGCACGGTTTGCGTCGTCGTTCTCAAGGAAAGGAATCATAGCTGTAGCAACAGAAACGAGCATCTTCGGAGAAACGTCCATAAAGCTGACCTTTGAATTGTCAATCTCATGGAATTCGTCACGATAACGAGCCATGACCTTTCTTCTTACGAAGCGGCCTTCCTCATCAAGAGGTTCATTAGCCTGTGCAACGATGAACTCGTCTTCTTCGTCTGCTGTCATATAAACAACTTCATCAAGAACCTTGCCGTCTACAACACGACGGTAAGGAGCTTCGATAAAGCCATACTTATTAATTTTTGCAAATGTTGCAAGATAAGAGATAAGACCGATGTTCGGACCTTCAGGAGTCTCGATCGGGCACATACGTCCGTAGTGGCTGTAGTGAACGTCTCGAACTTCGAAGCCTGCACGGTCACGTGAAAGACCGCCGGGGCCAAGAGCTGAAAGACGGCGCTTGTGAGTAAGCTCAGCAAGCGGGTTAGTCTGATCCATAAACTGTGACAACGGAGAAGAACCGAAGAACTCCTTGATTGCCATAAGAACCGGACGGATGTTGATAAGTGACTGCGGAGTGATCTTATCTTCCTCTTCCTGTGCCTGAAGAGTCATACGCTCACGAACAACTCTCTCCATACGAGCAAGACCGATACGGAACTGATTCTGGAGAAGTTCGCCAACTGAACGGATACGACGGTTACCAAGGTGGTCGATGTCGTCTGTTCTGCCGATGCCGAAAGCGATTGAGTTGATGTAGTTGATTGATGAGAAGATATCATCAATTGTGATATGGTTCGGAATAAGGTCATTGCAACGCTCTTTAAGAGTAGCGAAGAGAGTTTCGTCATCCTCTGCTGATTCAAGGATTTCCTGAAGAACAGCGAATGAAACCTGCTCGTTGATACCGATCTTATCAAGCTCTTCCTCAGAGAACTGAGGAACATACGGTTTGATATCAACCATACCGTTTGAAATAACCTTGATTTCCTTGTCGTCAGCAACCTTAACGAATACAACCTGTACGCCAGCCTGCTCGATGATGATAGCCTTATTCTTTGAGACTACCTCACCCTCTTCAGCGAGGATTTCGCCTGTGAGAGGAGCAACAACGGGCTGTGAAAGAGTTGCACCAACGATTCTGTCGAAAAGAGAAAGCTTCTTATTATACTTATATCTGCCGACTCTTGAGATATCGTAACGGTACTGATCAAAGAAAAGATTGTCAATATGTGTCTGAGCTGTTTCAAGAGTTGCAGGCTCACCGGGACGAAGCTTTTTGAAAACTTCCATAAGAGCTTCTTCAGTGTTCTGAGTTTCGTCCTTTTCGAGTGTAGCCTCGATTTTCGGGTCGTAACCGAAGAACTCACGGATTTCAGCATTTGAGCTGAGACCTAAAGCTCTGATAAATGTTGTGATATAGATTTTTCTGTTTTTATCGATACGGACGTAGAAAATATCGTTAACATCTGTTTCATACTCGAGCCATGCACCACGGTTAGGAATAACTGTGTTTGTGTAAAGCTCTTTACCTGTCTTATCATGGGTCATATCATAGTATACGCCCGGAGAACGAACAAGCTGAGAAACGATAGCGCGCTCTGCACCGTTAATGATGAAAGTACCGCTTTCAGTCATTATCGGGAAATCGCCCATATAAACTTCGCTTTCTTTAACAACACCTGTTTCCTTGTTAAGCAAACGAGTCTTAACGCGCATAGGTGCAGAATAGGAAGTATCACGTTCCTTACATTCTCTGATTGTGTACTTCGGCTTGTCGTCCATTCTGTAATCGACAAACTTAAGCACCCAGTTACCTGTGTAATCGGTAATGTCTGCGATGTCTCTGAATACCTCTTTGAGACCGACATCCAAGAACCACTGATACGAGTCTTTCTGGATTTCAATGAGGTTTGGCATGCTCATAACCTCTTTGATTTTTCCGAAACTCATTCGGGTCTTGCCACCCCTTGTTACGGGAGAAACATTCACCATTGACTAACCACTCCGTTCTTTTTATTTTCGTCCGTGTTTGTTGTGAATTTACTAGTAATTCCGACTGAAAAGCCCTTATTTTTTGGCATAGTTTGCCCTACCCAAAAATACCCAAGGACATTTCAATCCATTATAATAGTTGTAACATTATAATACAACCTTTCAAAGATGTCAAGCGGTATTTTGAAATTTTTTGGAAATATTTTATGATAAGTCAGTGAGCAAAATCATTAATGTATATAGTGGAAATACATCCTGTTACAGAAAGAAAACGACAATTAGGTTTTATTGAACAGGTTTTAAATTATTATTGTAGGGGACGACGTCCTCGACGTCCCTTTAAATTTTGTCATGATTTAGTGGTCGATTCGTGAATCACCCCTACGAACCCTGTTTTAGTCAACTGCGTAGGGACGGGCGTCCTCGACCGTCCGTTAATTCAGCAGAATCTGCGGATGGTCCGTGAGGCCCATCGCTACGAGCACAGAGTCAAATTGTGCGAAATCAAAGAACCCGACAAACCCGAATTTTTTCAAATAAAAAAGACCACGCGATGGTGGTCTTTAAAATTTCAAATCAAACGGCTATGGATATGAAATCATACATCTCTCTTGTACTGTCTGCAGATGTATGAATAGTGACAAGAGAGCCCATTGTTTTTGTCTGAGCTGCAACATGGTAGTATGTGCCGTTGTAAAAACTGCATTTATTTTCTGACGGATGAGCGTGTCCCATTGAAACAAGACCAACGCACCCTGCGTTTGTAAAAACATCGTCGAGAGGTTTATTCTTCGGGATATCAAACTTTTCTTCCATTTCATCAAGCTTTGAATATCCGTCCGCATAAGCTTCACCGTACAAGCCTGCTTCTGCGAATGCAGGTGTGTTTTCGTGAATGAATACACTCATTGAGATATCACCGTATTTTTCAAGCTTTGCGTTTATTTCATCCTCGCACCACTTAACCTGGTCAGCATGGACGTAACCGTAGATGTGTTCGTCATCCTCATCGTCATAATCCATTGTATCGAGGAAAACAAGCGAATGAACAATCGTTTCACCGTTCTTTATGTCTATTGTATACTGTGCACCGCCCGAAATATCCTCAACGTCTGCACAAAGGCAGTAATCAAACTGTGAAAGATAAGCCACTATATCTTCAGATGTACCGTAATCCAAGCCGTCATTATTGCCCGGAACGTATGCCCAGTACTGTTCCATTTCGTCAAACATTGTTCCAACCGTATCAAGAACATACTGTTTGTTATACGCTCCCGCTTCTCCGTCATTGATCATATCACCAAGCATAACAACAAGATCGGGATCGTATTCTTCTATCTGATTCTTCATTGTCTGCATTAATGAAATATCGCTGTAAGAAAGTCCTGTTGTGAAATGGGTATCGGCAAACTGAAGAATTGTCAAATCACCGTTTTCGTCAGTTGACAATGTCGGCATTTCTTTATCTGCCTTTACGGTTTCACTGTAGCCTGAAATATCACCCTTGTCAATGAGTTGGCAGATTGAGCCGTCAGTTGTAAAGAAATTAAAGATTGCCGTAAGTGTTGCAAGTAAAATTGAGAAGAATGCTTTCATTTTTTATCTCCTTTAATTATGACGATATTATCGGGACGTCGAGGACGTCGTCCCCTACAATTTTCGTCGATTAAATTTATGCATCAATAAACTTTTCAATCGGTGTCAGGTCAAGGAGGTCGAATTTTCTGATGAACTCATAGAAATCCTTTGCGATTTTCATAACGCCGCCCTCTTCGTTGCTTTCGATATTAAGGGGCATTATCGGGTCGTGGACACTAAGACGAAGAAGCAACCAGCCGTTACCGTTTTCGGAATCTGCAGAAATGCGCATACCTTCACGGTTATCGTCGGCAATCTTCCAGCCTTCTCTGTCGTTATAATACTTTTCAAGCTCTGCGATAACATTTTCACCGTACGATTTAAAATCCTCGCACTTGATTGCAAATCGCAATTCCTTTTCTTCAACAGGCTGTTCAAGAGGAGCAAGGATATCCTGAAGAGCGTTTCCTGTTTTATCCCTTGCGATGAGGATAACGATTTTTGTCATAAGGTATGCACCGTCATCAAGGTAGTAATTCTCCTTGAACGCAGCGTGACCTGAGGTTTCGATTGCAAGAGGGCAGAATGTTCCGCTGTTGTTAAGCTCAATCTGCTTGTTGATAACATTCTTATATCCCCTCTTGAAGCGGTAATGCTCACCGCCGATTGATTCTATATAAGTTTTAAGACCGTCGGAAGTTACGGAGTCGGTTACAATTACTCCGTTTTCATGACCTTCAAGTGCGATATATGATGCAAGTGCAACAAGACGGTTACGGTTGATTTCCTCACCGTCACGGTCAACGCATCCTGCGCGGTCAACATCTGTATCAAAAATTATACCGAAATCTGCCTTGCTGTTTATAACCGCTGAGCAGATTGATTTCATTGCATCTGCATTTTCGGGATTCGGAATATGATTCGGGAACATTCCGTCAGGATCAAGGAACTGACTACCTTCTGTATCCGCACCGAGAGGTTTGAGAACGTGTTCTGCATAGAATCCGCCGACACCGTTACCTGCATCGACGATGATTTTAAATCCGTCAAGCGGTTTTTCGTAGTTTTCAGCATTTACGCCTTTCTTAATCATCTCGCGGAGATGAGCTGCATAATCGGACATATAGTCTACATCTGTAAGCTTTGTGCTGTCGGCAACAATGTCGTCGATATTTATATTTTCAGCTTTTTCAAGAAGTGTTGCGATGTCGCTTCCCTCAAGACCGCCGTCGGGTGTGAAGAATTTAAGTCCGTTTCTTTCCCACGGGTGGTGGCTTGCTGTTATCTGCACCGCACCGTCACATTTAAGGTCAAGGGTTGACATAAACATTGCAGGTGTTGAAGCAAGACCGCAGTTTTTTACTTTTACACCGAGAGAGGACAGTGTATCGGCAACAGCTTTGATGATTCGCGGGCCTGATACACGTGAATCTCTACCCACGGAAACGCTGAGCTCCGAAAAATCTTTATTGTTTCTTTCCGAAAGCCATTGTGCAAAAGCAACTGTTATTTTTGAAACGACCTCATCGCTGAGGAAAAGCTTTTCTTCTGAATACTCAACAGCACCGTAACCTCTTATATCAGTACCGCTTTTAAAACCCTTTAAACTCATAACATCGCCCTTTCATCTGAAACTGATTTCAAGAATTTATATATACCTTCAAAACCTTTGTATATTTCCTTAAGCTCATCAATAAGCTTTTCGCTTTCAAGCGTCTGAAAATCTGTACGCTGTGCGATAAAGTGCATATCTTTTATATGATAATAAGGCTCGATTTCGGGAATCGGATCACCCGGCTTCGGCTTTTTATAAAACTCGGGAGAGTAAAGTCCGCCTACGCTTTCCGCATCCTCAACAGCCCTCAGAAACTCCTGCGGACGTTCAATCAACGCCTTGCGGTAAAGTTCAAGATAAGTCGCATCAACCCAGAACATTCCGACACCGTATGACCAGAAATTCTGAGTAACCTCAAACCACATGCACGGATAATTCTGCCATTCGTGCTTGTTTCGCATAAACATTATCCAGAGGTTGTCACGGTAGAGATGCTTATCCTTTGAATAACGGGTATCACGGAAGAAACGTGACACCATCTTTACGGGATCAGTCATTACCTTATCGTCAATCTCATAAATCTGCGGAACGATTTCTGCGGCAATCTGCCTCATCGGGATTGTGAATCCTTCCTTCAGTTCCTGCTTGTGCTCTTCGTAAAACATACGGCTGTTTTCGAATCTGTTCTGTGCCGCAAGAAAAAGCACATCAGGTTTTATTCCGTTATAAGCCAATTAAATCAGTCCTCTTTCTGCCATTTTCTGTGCTGCAAGCATTATACCCATCTTTGCACTATGGAAGTTAAGTCCACCCTGCATCCATGCAGCATAGGGTTCCCTGAGCGGAGCGTCGGCTGAAAGCTCGATTGAAGCACCGCCTATGAATGCACCTGCCGCCATAATAACCTTACTGTCATAACCCGGCATATCCCAAGGTTCAGGAGTTACAAATGCATCTATAGGTGCGCCCGACTGCATACCCTGGCAGAATGCAATAAGGTTTTCTTCATTGCGGAGAAGGACACTCTGAACGATGTCAAAACGCGGATCAGTCGATGTCGGAGTTGTGCCGAAGCCGAACTGCTCGAAGAGTGCCGCTGTGAAATAAGCCGCCTTTATCGCCTCACCTACTGTATGCGGAGCAAAGAAGATACCCATAAACAGCTCACGGCTCATTCCGAGAGTTGCACCGACTTCCCTGCCAAGACCCGGTGTTGTAAGACGGTATGAAATCTTTTCAACAAGGTCCGCACGTCCTGCGACATAACCGCCGGTACGTGCAAGTCCGCCGCCTGCATTCTTGATAAGTGAGCCTGCAATGATATCCGCACCGACCTGTGTCGGTTCAATCGTCTGTGTAAATTCACCGTAGCAGTTGTCAACCATAATATCTGCATCGCTGTTAGCCTTGACAACCTTTGCAATTTCACCGATTTCTTCGCAAGAAAGACTCGGACGAAGAGAGTATCCTCTTGAACGCTGTATGTAAACAAGCTTGATTTTTTCTTTTGTTACAGCTTCTTTGATTGCTTCAAGGTCGGGCTTACCGTCCTTAAGGTCAACCTGCTTGTAAACAATTCCGTAATCTGCAAGTGAACCGTCGCCCTTACCGTCAATACCGATAACGGAATGAATTGTATCGTACGGAGTGCCTGTTACACAGAGCATAACATCACCCGGACGAAGCATACCGTAAAGGGCAACCGCGAGAGTATGAGTACCGCAGGTGAAGTTGTGACGTACGAGAGCATCCTCTGCTCCGACGATTTCTGCAAAGACTTTGTCAATAACCTCGCGTCCTCTGTCACCGTAGCCGTAGCCTGTGCTTTCAGCAAACATACTTTCACTTACGTGGTTATTGATAAAAGCCGAAAGAACCTTCTGCTGATTATATTCCGCAATTTCATCTGTAGTTGTAAACTGAGGCTTTATAAGTTCAAGTGCCTTTTCAGCCGCATCGCTTACCTTCTTATCTATCTTAAAAAAGTTTTGTTTCATCTGTAATTAAACTCCATTCGTCTTTCACTGTAAATCCGATTGATTTATAAAAATCAACAATACTGTCATTTTTGCAAAGAAGCTCAGTTCTTCTTCCGTCTGCAAGTTCTTTGTTTGCAAGCCGCGTTACCAACGCACCTGCAATTCCCCTGCCCCTGTATTCGGGCGAGGTTGCAACAGCCCCGAGCAAAGCAGCCTTATCAGTACGAAAAAGCACCATTGCACACCCTGACGCTTTGCCGTCATTTTCTGCTACAAGCGGTTGAGCAGTATTTCGGTTTATACGGAAGGTTGTATCCGACAGCCACGGGAGATACTCCCCGACGCCCGTCAGATTTGCCGCTTTTATGATATTGTAAATTTCTTTCAGTTCGTAATCCTTTTTAAGGCTTACCTGGCGGTTTTCTGTTTTGTTTTCAAAACGTACAACATAACCCCAGAGAGTTTCGTCGTCTGTAAATTCTTTTGCGACCCTGCGGTTACATTGAATTGTACTGTAGCCGACTATTTTTATAAACTGAAGAAGCTCTTCGTAATCTGCATTTTCAGCCGTGACGGTCATATCACCGTCAACCCTGCTGATTGCCGCTGTTACGTCTCCGTCTTCGTTTGTCTGTACCCAGAACTTAACGAAATCGTAATCCGTCGAGTAACAGTTAAAATATGCTTTTATTCTTGTACCGAAAACGTCACGGTCGCAGAAACCGAGAAAAGCTTCATCGCCCTTTTCAACGCTTTTAACCATTTGCAAATTCCTCAGCAAGCACTCTTATGAGTTTTGCACTTTCTTCAATATCTTCCTTTTTAAGCACACAGGACGGTGAATGAAGATAACGGCACGGAAGAGAAACCGTAATTGTCCTGATTCCGCCTGCAGTTTTATGAATTACACCTGCATTGTTACCGCCTGCAACAAGTGACTTCACCTGTGCTTTTATGCCGTGCTTTTCAGCAAGCTCAAACGCCCTATCAAAAAGTTCTTTCGGATAAATCGTGCGTCTGTCCATAAAAGAGATTACTCCGCCATTGCCGAGCGAACATACTTTTTTATTTTCGGGCACATCGGCAAGGTCAGCCGCAGTTGTTGTTTCAACTACGATTGCATAATCAGGCTGAACCTTATAAAACGCTGTCTGTGCGATACCGAAGCCAACTTCCTCTCCTGCCGCGAAATTGAAATACATATCGTACGGAAGTTCAGACTTTATCATATCAATAAGAATTGCACAACCTGCTCTGTCATCAAGCGCCTTGCCCTTGATTAAACCGTCACCGAATTCAACAAATTCGGAATTGAAGCAAACATAATCGCCAAGTGAAACAACCTTTTCTGCCTCTTCTTTTGAATCGGCTCCGATGTCAATATACATCGTCGAAGGCATATTAAGCTTTTCCGCAGCGGGCACCATATGTGTTGCTTTGACACCGATAACGCCTTGAATTTTATTTTCGCCTACGGTTACGGGTTTACCAAGCATTACTCTTTTATCAATACCGCCGACACGGTCAAATTCAAGTGTACCGTCAGAATTTATATAAGTTATCATCAGCCCGACCTCGTCCATATGTGCGTCGAGCATAACCTTATTTTTTGGTGTATTTTTACCTTTTTTGAAAACTATGAGGTTTCCGAGAGGGTCTGTTTCAATGCTGTCTGCATAAGCAGAAACTTCATTGATTATATAATCCCTTACGGCATTCTCCCTGCCTGAAACACCGTCAAGCAAGGAAAGTTTTTTAATTGTTTCAAGCATCGAGACCACCCCTTAAAATGTATTCTGCAATAAGTTTTGCACAGTTTTCAACGTCATTGACACTTATAACCTCAACGCCCGTATGCATATTCCTTAACGGAATTGAAACAAGGCCTGTTTTTATACCGCCTTTTGAAAGTGCAATATGGTCTGCATTTGTACCTGTTGCATCGCTCATAAGCTCAAGCTGATACGGTATTTCCTTTTCCTTTGCAAGAGCTTCAAGCTTTCTGCTCATATCGTAGCAAAGCACGGGAGAAAAGCCTATCATCGGACCTTTATCGAGCTTTCCGCACTTCTTTGACGGCATATCTGGAGCATCCGCAAAGCTGACATCAACGCTTATGCATTCATCAGCTTCAATAAGGAAGCTTCCGTTGACAGCACCCGTTCCGCCTGTTTCTTCCTGACCTGAGAATAGGAGCTTGACTGTCGGGTGATTCGGGTTTTCTGCAACAATTTCTGCCGCTCTGATTATAACGGCACAGCCAGCTCTGTCATCAAGAGCAGCACAGGATATTCTTTCGTTAAGAAGCTCGGAAACAGGAGTTCTGACAGTAATTCTGTCGCCCTGAGAAATGAGTTTTTCAGCTTCTTCTTTAGTAAGTCCCGTATCAACGAGCATATCGTCAAAATCCTTTGCCTTGCCTGCATCGTCTGCCGTAACAAGGTGCGGAGGTGTTGAAGTAATCACACCGTAGACAGGCTCTTTTCCCCATACCGTTACATCCTGAGCTGCAAGGACACGTGCATCCATCCCTCCGCATTTTGCAACGCGAATGAATCCGCCCTCCTCAATCCCGGTAACGATAAGTCCGATTCTGTCCATATGGGCATCAAGAAGAAAGGTCTTGCCGTTTCCTTCAAGGGTAGCAATAACGTTACCTGTTCTGTCGTTTTCAGCGGTCATTCCCAACGGGAGCCATTCTTTTATTTTATCGGATATATCCCACTCTGCACCCGGTGTACCGTTTGCCTGTGAGAGTTCGATTATCATTTTCTTGAGTTCTGACATATAACCGTTTCCTTTCAGATTACATATATGGAATATTATACAATTAAACAATAAAATGTGCAATATGTTGATTTTCTTTTTTGAATAAGTTATAATGGTTTCGTTCTAAGGAGGTATCCGTATGGATGAAAACAAATATCAGGTAATTGACCCTGACAGCGAAAAATATAAACTTACCGCAAAAGATATTCTTGCCGATTCAAAAGCAAAAAAGAAGAAAAAGAGAAAAAAACGTATTCTTGTCGCCTTCATCTCGCTTTTCCTTGTTTTTGCGATTGTCTTCGGTACAGGTGCTGTTATTTTCAATAACTATCTCAACAAAATGAACTTCGGCGATGCTACAGGCGAGGTTGACCCTTCCATTGAAGCAGAAGAATCACTTGAATTTGAAAATCAGGCCGATGCCGATGCCGATATCCGTGCAAACCTTGACGATAATGTACTCTGGTATGACGACAGAATTTATAATATTCTTCTTGTCGGTGCTGACTACGGTGACCGCAAGAACGGTAAGTACGACAATTATCTTACACGTTCGGACTCAATGATTCTTCTTTCAATCAACACAATCAATAATGTAATCAATATGGTTTCGCTTTCTCGTGCTGCTTACGTTGCAATCCCCGGACACGGAAACAAGCGACTTAATGCCGCCCACGCTTACGGCGGAGCGAAGCTTCTTGTTGAAACGATTGAACAGAATTACAAAATCCGCATTGATAAATACGTTACTGTTAACTTTGACGGCTTCCAGAGTATCGTTGATGCCCTTAACGGCGTGTCTGTTAACCTGACCGCACAGGAAGCCTCAATCATCGTAGGGAAAGCCAAGGCAGGAACATACGACCTTAACGGTGAAAAGGCAATGGCTTTTGCAAGACTGCGTTCAATCGACTCTGACCGTAAAAGAACCGGCAGACAGAGAGCAATTCTTAATGCGATGGCTGTAAAGTTAAGACAGTCTTCTGTTTCTCAGCTCTTTGATCTTCTTGACGTTTTCCTTCCGCTTGTTACAACCAATTTCACAAAGACCGAGCTTATCGGACAGATGGCAAATGTCCCTCAGTACCTGAAGATGAGCATACACGAGGATGTTATTCCGTTCAATGCGTTGCCGCTTTCATTACGCGGAGGAATGGAAGTTCTTATCCTTGACTGGGAAGAAACCCACAAGCGTACACACGATCTTCTCTACCCCGGTATTGTTCCCCAATCTGCACAAGAATAAAAGATTATATATACGAAAAATCCGAGTTGATTGAATCAACCCGGATTTTTATTTTATTCTTCTGTTTCTGCTGTTTCTTCTGCAGGAGCATCTGTCTTAATTTCATCAACAGCTTCAAGAACTTCATGGGGTTCATCATCGATTTCGAGTGTACCTTCCATAAGCTTTCTGAACTTTTCACCGTCAATTTTTTCGTTCTTTACAAGATACTCTGCAAGGCTGTCAAGCTTATCTCTGTGCTGAGTGAGAATCTCTTCCGTTCTCTTATATGCATCAGAAATAGTCTTCTTGATTTCTTCATCAATTGCCATTGCAGTTGCTTCCGAATAGTTCTTAGAGTGACCGTAATCTCTGCCGAGGAAAACCTGGTCATTATGACCTGCATAGCATACGGGACCGAGAGTGTCACTCATACCGTATTTTGTAATCATCTTCTTTGCAATTTCGGTTGCTCTTTCAATATCATTTGAAGCACCCGTTGAAACGTCACCGCGGACAATCTGTTCAGCAACTCGTCCGCCGAGAAGAGAAACAAGCTCGTCGAGCATTTCACTCTTATACTTATAAGTTTTATCCTCTGTCGGGATATAAAGTGTGTAACCGCCTGCCATACCGCGAGGAATGATTGAAACCTCGTGAACAGGATCCTGAGATTCAAGATAATAGCTTGCAACAGCGTGACCCGCTTCGTGGAAAGCTGTCATTCTCTTTTCCTTCTCACTCATTTTGTGAGATTTCTTTTCAGTACCGATAACAACCTTACGTGTTGCTTCTTCAATTTCAGCCATTGTGATTGCTTTCTTGTTTCTTCTTGCAGCAAGTAAAGCCGCTTCGTTAAGAAGGTTTTCAAGGTCTGCACCGACAAAGCCTGCTGTTGAATTTGCAATAACCTTAAGGTCAACATCAGGAGCAAAAGGTTTACCCTTTGCATGCACTTTAAGGATAGCTTCTCTGCCTGTTGCATCGGGATATCCCACCGTAACCTGACGGTCAAAACGTCCCGGACGAAGAAGTGCGGGGTCAAGGATATCCGGGCGGTTTGTTGCAGCGATTATGATAACGCCTTCATTTTTGCCGAAGCCGTCCATTTCAACAAGAAGCTGGTTGAGTGTCTGCTCTCTTTCGTCGTGTCCGCCGCCCATACCTGCGCCACGCTGACGACCGACAGCATCGATTTCATCAATAAAGATTACTGACGGTGATTCCTTCTTTGCCTGATTGAAGAGGTCACGCACTCTTGAAGCACCGACACCGACATACATTTCAACAAAGTCAGAACCCGAAATTGAGAAGAACGGCACATCTGCCTCGCCTGCAACAGCTCTTGCGAGAAGGGTTTTACCTGTACCCGGAGGGCCTACAAGAAGCACACCCTTCGGAATTCTTGCACCGAGTGAATTGAACTTTGCAGGACTCTTAAGGAAGTCAACCATTTCGCTGAGCTCTTCCTTTTCTTCATCAGCACCTGCAACCTGATCAAATGTTGTCTTATTTTTCTCGTCCTTCTGCTTCTTTGCATTGATTTTGCCGAAGTTGAGAGTTCTGTTCATATCTCCGCTTGCGGAATTCATTCTCTTCATCATAAAGAAGAAAAGACCGACAAGAAGACCCATTGTGAGAAGTGACGGAAGAAGATTTACAAGCCACGAGCCTGCCGAACCTGAAATGAACTCATATTCGATCATATCTTCTTTCGAAGCTTCTTTGTTATGCTCACGGACAATCTCGTTTACGTCGTTAACAAAGATGTTAACGTTAGGAACACGGTATTCCATCTGCTTCTGATCTTCACCGACAAGCGTGTATTTAAGAGTACCGCTGCTGAGATTAAGAGAGAATTTATCCACCTTACCCTCATCAAAGTACTGAATTATCTCGTAATACTCTACCTTGTCCTTACCGTTTTCCATTCCGCCGCTTGCAAGGCTGATTGCACCGAACATTATAAGAGGAATAAGAATGTACGGAAGGAAAGCAAAAATACGTTTTTTATTCGGCTTTCCGTTTTTCTGATTGTTTGGTTTGTTGTTCAAATGATTCACTCCTGTCAGCAGAATCAGACTTCTGCTACATCTTCAATTAAAAGTATTTTTTCTGTTTTTTCTGTAATTTTCGCTCTGTCTGCACAACCCAGCTTTTCAATCCACAGAATTCCCTCATCATCAGCAAGTATCATAAGAGAATTTCTGTTTTCAAGATGCTTTTCATTGAAAAGCTTTTTAAGCGTTTTTGTGCAGGAGCTTCCCGCAAGGCGTATTCTGTCCCCTGCGCGTCTGTTGCGCAGAACACATTTACCCACGACCGCATCATAGTCTAACACATTTTTGTGAACAAACTGTTTCAGCGGTAAATCGTTTTTATTAAAAACTGTTGCTTTTATTATCCTTTTCCCGAATGAAGCTTCCAGTGAGGAAAAATCATATTCCCACTCTTCTGCTTCCTCGGATTGCGGATTGATAACCAGAACCGAATTCCTGACACTTATAACCGTGTCACCGATAATCTGTACCGTTCCGCCCTTAAGTATATCTTCAACCATTTTAAGGTGAACAAGCTCGGGCTTCACATCCGCTTCAGCATTGATTATTTTATAAAGAACCCTTTTACGTAATGACGGATGCTGAGCATTGATTACATCAGCATTATAACCGTTTTCCGTTTTTGCTTTTTCAAAAACATTTTCTGTCATTTCACGGAAGAAATCTTCATCCTCGTTAGCCGCTTCAATAAGCCTTGAAACAGCCTTTTCGAACGAAGGATTGATTTTCTTAAGCTCCGGAATGACATTAAGACGGATTCTGTTTCGTGAATACACATCGTCAAAATTCGTTCCGTCTGTTACAAACGGGATTGAATTGAGGCTACAGTATTCTTCAATTTCTTCACGTGTACAACCGATAAGCGGTCTGATTATATTCCCCCTGACGGCAGGAATTGAGCAGATTCCCTTAAGCGATGCACCGCGTGTTTCGTTAAGAATCAGGGTTTCGCATCTGTCACTGAGGGTGTGTGCCGTTGCTACAAAACATTCACCGAGAGAGGCAAACGCTTCGTATCTTACCTGACGTCCGCATTCCTCAAGTCCGAGTCCCCTCTCCTTCGCAAGAGAAGGCACATCGAAATGAAACGTATGAAGAATCACATCAAGCTTTTCACACTCTGCTTTAACGAAGTTTTCGTCCCTGTCTGCATCCTCGCCCCTTATACCGTGGTTGACGTGGCACGCTTCAACAGCCATACCGTATTCATCTTTCAGCTCACAAAGTGCATAAAGAAGTGCCATTGAGTCGGCACCGCCTGAAAGAGCAACAATAACTCTTTTACCGTTGACGGGCATATTATAACGGGCAAAGGTTTCCCTGACTTTACATATCATTTCTGAGCTTCTCCAATGACATAAAGAGAGTATAGTCACCGTCCCAGACCATTTCAACAGTATCTGTTCTTCCGTGACGGTTTTTAGCAACAATTACCTCAACCTTATTTGCAAGGTTCTGATCCTGCTCCTGATCGTCATCCTCTTTTTCGCTCGAGTAATAATCGGGTCTGTAAAGCATCATAACGATATCTGCGTCCTGCTCGATTGAGCCTGATTCACGAAGGTCTGCAAGCTGCGGACGGTGCGAGCCACCTCTGCCCTCAGTACCACGCGAAAGCTGAGCACAGCAGATTACGGGAATTGCAAGGTCCTTTGCCATAAGCTTAAGCTCTCTTGTTATTTCACTGACTGCCTGAACACGGTTTTCTGTTTTTCCTGCAGGTCGGATAAGTCCGAGATAGTCGATAATTACACACTCGACACCCTTAAGACGGCGGATTCGTGCTTTCATTTCCGGCACCGTAATTGAGCTTGTATCGTCAAAATAAAGTTCAACATTGCTTAGTGCATTGGTCGCCATTCCGAGCCTCTGCCAGTCCTCGGCATCAAGCTCACCCGTTCTCATTTTTGATGAATTGACACGTGCTTCGGTTGCAAGAACACGCATTGCAAGCTGTTCCTTGGTCATTTCAAGAGAGAACATAAGCACTCTTCTGTTACCGACTACCGCAACGTTTCTTGCAAGGTTCAGAGCAAAGCTCGTTTTACCCATCGCAGGACGTGCACCGATAAGGATAAGGTCAGATTTATGAAGACCTGTAAGCACGTTATCAAGATCGGAATAACCCGTCGGATAACCTTTGTAAAGGTCCTTATCGGGTGAAGTGAGGTGCTGAAGCGTTGTATAAACATCGCTTATGATGATATCACCGATCTTTGACGGAGCGTTTGTCTTTCTGCCCTGTCTTATGTTATATATTTTCTGCTCTGCAGATTCAAGAAGCTCGTCCGCTGTCTGCTCCTGAGAAGCAGCTGCATCGATTGTTTCCTTTGATGCGTTGATAAGCGAGCGTATGTAAAACTTCTCTTTTACAATTTTGGCGTAAGATTCAACGTTTGCTGTTGAGGGTACAACCTGTGCAAGCTGGAAAAGATAATTCTTACCTGCAGCAGTATCGTACACCTTGTCCTTCACGAGCATATCAAGCACAATAAGCGGGTCGATTTTGCCGCCCGTTGCTTCAATTGTAGCCATTGCCGTAAAGATTGCCTTGTGCTGCGGAAGGTAGAAATCGTCTGCACTGAGAAGCACCTGCACCTGCGGCATGCAGGCAGGGTCAACAAGCAGAGAACCAAGCACAGCCTGTTCCGCCTCAATGCTGAAAACAGAATCTGTTACGTTGTAATTATTAAGACTTTCCATAAGTCTTACCTCTCTTATTCCTCTGTTACCATTACGGTAAAGTCAGCTGTTACACCCTGATAAAGCTTAGCTGTTACTGCATAGCTTCCGAAAGCCTTGATGTCGGGTGATGTGATCTTTCTTTTGTCGATATCGATTGAGTACTCTTTTTTGATGCACTCTGCGATTTCCTTTGATGTAACTGAACCGAAAAGACGGCCGCCCTGGCCTGCTTTTGCCTTGATTTTGATTGTCTTACCTGCAATCTGAGCCGCAGCCTTCTTTGCTGCATCTGTTTCAACGGCAATCTTATGCTTCTTTGAGTCTTCTCTGTTTTTAAGCTCTGTCATTGCCTGTGAGTTTGCCTCAATTGCAAGATTTCTCGGGAAGAGATAGTTTCTTGCATAACCGTCAGATGTGTTAACAAGCTCACCCTTTTTACCGAGTGACTTTACATCCTGCTGTAAAATAACCTTCATTGTATATTACCTCATTTCTTACTGTTTTCTTCGTTGTAGCGGTCAATACTTTCAAGAAGCTTTTCCGCTGTTTTTTCAATATCTGTATCCTTAAGCTGTGCCGCAGCCATCGTCTGATGTCCGCCGCCGCCAAAGTATTCCATTATAATCTGTACATTGACATTGCCGAGAGAGCGTGCTGAAATGCAGACCATACCGTCCATTTCAAACACGACAAACGACGCGTCAACTCCGCTTATGTTAAGAAGCTCGTCCGCCGCCTGTGAGCTTACCATACGGATTTCTTCGGTCTTTTCACCGTTTATCGCGATTGCACAGTTTTTATACTTTCTTGCTACGCTGATAATTTTATTTTTTGTATGGTAATTATCGATATCGTTCGAGAAAAGCTTCTTAACCCTTACAGTTTCAGCACCCTGACCCTTAAGGTATGCCGCCGCTTCAAAGGTTTTTGTTCCTGCTCTGAGGATAAAATTCTTTGTATCAAGCATAATTCCCGACATAAGTGCGTCAGCCGTGAATGAGCCGATCTGTGTGATTGCAGGAATATATTCCGTAAGCTCCGTCACCATTTCGCAGGCTGAGGAAGCACTCGGATCGTGGAAGAAAATCACCGCATCCTTGATATAGTCAACCGCTTTTCTGTGGTGGTCAATTACGACGACCATCTTTGCCTTTTCAAGAAGCTCTTCGCTTTCGACAAACTTCGTTATATGAGTATCGACAACAACAAGCAGATTTTTCTTGCTCTGCGACATTTTCTTCTTTGCTTCGTCAATTGAAACAACAAGACCCGGCATTACTTCATCCGCTTTATCAAGCAGATTTTTCGCCATTGAATTATCTCGGTTAGTCGCGATATAAGCCGGTTTATCAAAAGCCTGCGCAATTTTAGCAACACCGATTGCCGCACCGATTGCATCAAAATCAGGGAATCTGTGTCCCATTACAATAAGGTTATCGCAACCGCGGATAAGCTCGGTCAATGCAGCTGCAACAGTTCTTGACTTGACCTTCGTTGTGCTTTCAACACTCTTTGAAATACCGCCGAAGAATTCATAGTCATCCTTGTTTTTAACAACCGCCTGATCGCCGCCTCTGCCGAGAGCCATATCAAGTGCGAGCTTTGCATTCTTCTCACAGTCGGGAAGAGTTGAGCCCATACCGACACCGATTGAAAGAGTAACACCGACGAATTTATCGTCATAAGTATATTCTCTTACGGAATCGAGCAGGTCGAAACGACGTTCAACCATATCGTCAAGCTCACGTTTTTCGGCAACAACAAAAAACTTCGAATCACCGAACTTGCTGATAAAGCATTTATAGTCCTTGACCCATGTTTCGATAAGCTTTTCAACACCGTTTCTTATGGCCGCGCAGTCGCTTTCTCTGTAATCCTGCTGAATTTCAGCCATATTGTCAATCGTCATAATAAGGATTGACGGACGGGACTTCACATACTCATCAGCTAATGTAAGATACTTTGTAACATCTACAAAATAAAGAACAACTACATCCTCGCTGCCTTTTTTTGCATTATGGGAATAAACCTTGAAATTTTTGTCATCTGTATCAATTATCACACCTGTTTCAGATGCATTGATAATTGTATCCATTCCCATTTCGTTGAACGTTGCAGTCAGTTCGCTGTAGCCTGTAGGATTGGAACCGATAACTGATTTTTCAAAAAGGTTGTTGTACCATATAATTTCACCGTCATTCTTGCATACGGCAATCGGAAGCGGGAAATTATTTGAAGCTTTTCCTCCGATAAAATCGAGGTTTGATGAAATATGACTGAGAAGCTTCTGCTTTCTTGCATTAAAAACATCGAAGTAAGCAAAGGTCAGCGCTACAACAGCAAGAAGAATTATAAGCTCAACAATTGCAAGCCACTTACTTGCCGTAAAAAACGTTATGATAACGAACAGTAATGCAAGCACTACTGCCACCGCAAACACAGGAAAGTTGCGAAGCAGCGTTTTCAGCTTCATCTTTACACCTCCATAATTATCGTAAGAATCATAGGACTCCTCTTTGTCCTTTCATAAACAAAACGTGAAATCTCATCCCTTACAGCGGATTTGATTGTATTCCAGTCGTGAGTATTATTCGCAAGACAGTTTTCGATTGCATAACGTGCAACCTCGCGTGCATCGTCGATAAGCTCTTCTGATTCCTTAACATATACGAAGCCTCTTGTAAGGATATCGGGACCTGTCACGATGTAACCCGAATAGCTGTCGATTGATGCTGCAACAACGATAAGTCCGTCCTCTGCAAGTCTTTTTCTGTCACGAAGAACAACGTCACCGACATCGCCGACACCTGAACCGTCAACAAACACCTGGCCTGCAGGAATGCTTTCGCCCTTCTTTATCCAGAGCTTGTTCATTTCAACCTGAACACCATTGTCAGCGATAAAGATATTTTCAGACGGTATACCCATACTTTCAGCAAGCTGAGCGTGTTTTCTTATATGCTTCTGCTCACCGTGAACGGGTATAAAATACTTTGGTTTGATTATACCCATCATAAGCTTAAGCTCTTCCTGACAGGCGTGACCCGACACGTGGACACCGTTTGCCTTTTCGTATATAACATCGGCACCGAGCTTGAGAAGCTCATTGATAACCTTGCCGATTGTTTTTTCGTTACCCGGAATCGGGGTTGCAGAGATGATTACGCAGTCATTCGGTCCGACAGCAACTTTTCTGTGACCTGAAAACGCCATTCTTGAAAGTGCTGACATCGGTTCACCCTGACTGCCCGTTGTAACAAGCACCATCTGCTCTGCGGGATATTTATTGATAAGATCAAGGTTTACAAGTGTATTTTCGGGAATTTTGAGATATCCGAGCTCGCTTCCGATTGCAACAACGTTTTCAAGGCTTCTGCCTGAAAGTGCAACCTTTCTGCCCATTGCGTGAGCCTGGTCAATAATCTGCTGAACGCGGTGAACATTAGAAGCAAATGTTGCAATAATTATTCGCCTCTGTCCTGCTCTTTCAAAAAGAGTACGGAGCGATTCGCCAACCTTCTTTTCGCTTTCGGTATATCCCGGTCGCTCTGCATTTGTTGAATCGGAAAGCATACAGAGTACACCCTTTGCACCGATTTCAGCAAAGCGGTTAAGGTTTATCATATCACCGTCAATCGGAGTGCTGTCAATTTTGAAGTCGCCCATCTGTACGATTGTACCTGCACCGCATTCAATTGCAAAAGCGAGTGAATCGGGAATTGAATGGTTGACGTGAATTGCTTCTACGCTGAAGCCTCCGAGTCTGATTACATCACCTGGCTTGATGACATTAAGCTTTACGGCACCCTTGAGATGATGTTCTTCGAGCTTTGCTTCAACAAGTCCGATTGTAAGACGTGTACCGTAAACAGGGATGTTCACGGTTTTGAGCATATATGCGAGTCCGCCGATATGATCCTCGTGGCCGTGAGTAATTACGATACCCTTAATTTTCTCGATATTCTTTTCAAGATACGTGAAATCGGGAAGCACAAGGTCAACACCCAGCATATCGGGGTCAGGGAAAGCAAGACCGCAGTCAACGAGGATGATTTCGTTATCGTACTCGTAAACCGTGATATTCTTTCCGATTTCGTTGATACCTCCAAGGAATCCTATTCTTACCGGCTTCAGATTTTCAGGTTTATTGGCACGTCTGTTGTTTTTATTAACCTGTTTCTTATCTGTTTTTGGGTTTTTACGGGAATTGGATTTTTTGAAGTTTGACTGTTTTTTCTGCGGATTTGCATTTTCAGTCTGTTTATTCTGTTTTGTCTTATTCTTAGAAGAAGCCTTGCTGAAATATTTATTTTTCTTCAGCTGTTTTTTCTGTGTCTGCTTCTGACCTTTTTCGGTCTTTTCGTTATTCGGCATTAAACAAATATTCTCCTGTTCATATATTTCGCCTGTGAATTTATGTAAAGTTCAAAATTAGTCTTTTAATAAAAATCCTGCTACTTTTCCATTGTCATTTTTATGTCATTATATAATACTATATAACACCGCGAATTGTCAACCGCTGAAAGATATTATTGGTATAAAAGTTTTATAATAAACATTGTTTTTACATTTGGTTTATGTTAAAATTGATGCATAAAATCGTCACCGATTTAAGGAGGATCAACTATGAAACAGGTGGACATTTTCACCGACGGAGCTTGTTCGGGTAATCCCGGACCGGGCGGCTGGGGTGCAATTTTAAGATATAAGGGTACAGACAAAGAAATCAGCGGCGGTGAAGCACAGACAACCAACAACCGTATGGAGCTGACAGCAGTTATTGAAGCGTTGAAGCTTCTGAAAGAATCCTGCGAAGTTACTCTTTGGACAGATTCAAAATATGTTGCAGACGGACTCGGCAAGGGTTGGGCGGCAGGCTGGAAGAAAAACGGTTGGAAGAAAGCTGATAAAAAACCTGCTTTGAACCCCGATTTATGGGACGAGCTTCTCAGTCTTAACGATAAGCATACAATTACAATTCAGTGGATTAAGGGACATGCATCGCACCCCGAAAACGAGAAATGCGACAGAATGGCTGTTGCCGAATCACAGAAGTTTATAAAATAATCCAACAGCAAGGACGGTTTTACGTCCTTGTTTTTTTTGAAAATTTCGGGGTTGTGGAGTTCTTATATTTCCACCTCATCCGCCTCGTTCCTCGGCACCTTCTCCTCGAGGAGAAGGCTGAAAAACTACGCAAATCCAAGGCTTCCCCTTGAGGGGAGGCTCCGCCGTAGGCGGTGGTGAGGTGTAGGTTGCAACGCAACCGTTATTATATTTAGCGTCGCAAGGTCGTCTCACGAACCGACCACTAAATCATAACAATTTTTAAAGGGACGTCGAGGACGTCGTCCCCTACACGGTTATTTTAAACTGGGTTCGTAGGGCACGACGTTTACGACGTGCCGATATTCTGCTGTATTTAACGGTGTGTCGCAAGCGTCACACCCTACAAGAACGATTAAAA
>JAZRNR010000074.1:0-20564 GCA_045648305.1 Acutalibacteraceae bacterium | reverse complement strand
AAGTGAGTTTGATGCGATGATTTTAACATCCTCAAAACCTGCTTCATCAAGCATTTTTCTTGCTTTTCTTGAAAGATATGTTATGTCACCGCTGTCGATTCTGATTCCCTTGGGTCTGAAACCGCGGGGGAGTACCTCTTTTCTGAAAGCTTCAATCGCGTTAGGAACACCTGATTTAAGTACATCATATGTGTCAACAAGAAGTGTACAGCTGTCAGGATAAGCCTTGGCATATGCACAGAAAGCATCAAGCTCTGTGTCAAAAAGCTGAACCCAGCTGTGAGCCATTGTGCCGAGAGCAGGAACGCCGAACTCTCTGTCAGAAATTGTACAGGCTGTACCTGCACATCCTCCGATGTAAGAAGCTCTTGCACCGTAAACGGCACCGTCAAAGCCCTGAGCTCGTCTTGAACCGAATTCCATTATTGCTCTGCCCTGAGAAGCACGGACAAGTCTGTTGGCCTTTGTGGCAATAAGGCTCTGGTGGTTGATTGCAAGAAGAAGCATGGTTTCAATAAACTGTGCCTGAATTGCAGGACCTTTAACAGTAACAATGGGTTCACGGGGAAAGATAGGGGTTCCTTCGGGTACACAGTAAATATCACACTTGAAATCAAAATTACGAAGGTAATCGAGGAATTCTTCTCCGAAATCTCTTTTACGAAGATATTCAATATCCTCTTCGGTGAATTCAAGGTTTTCAAGGTATTGCGAAAGCTGTTCAACACCTGCCATAATCGCAAAACCACCGTTGTCAGGAACGGTTCTGAAAAACATATCAAACTGTGTTATTTCGTCGCCTTTTCCGTTAAGGAAGTAACCGTTAGCCATAGTGAGCTCATAAAAGTCTGTGAGCATTGTAAGGTTACGATTCTTTAAATCATTCATTCAAAGCACCGCTTTCAACTTGAGTTTTCAAACATTATAACACAGTAAATTTTGATTTACAATATACGACAAAACATTAAATTTGTCTAAATCTAGTGTTTTTGTGATACAAAAGTATAAAAATGTCTAAATTTGTCTGTGTAAACGAGCACCGTTATGGTCAAATCTCTAAATTTTATTAAAAAAATAAGTTTCTATTGAGAAATTTAAACTAAAGTGATAAAATGTACAAGTAAATTATGTTCGCGACAGAAGGTGAATTTGAATGAGAACAAGAAAACAGGAACTTGGCGATATGAATATTATTGGTGCAAAGGTCGAGAAGCAGAGAAAGGCAATCGGCATGAAGCAGAAGGATCTTCTTGCTCAGCTTCAGGTCAGCGGAATCGATCTTAACGCATCGGGACTTTCAAAGCTTGAAGGTCAGCTCAGAGGTGTAACCGATTATGAGCTCAAGGCAATTGCACTTGCTCTTGATGTAAGCGTGAATTGGTTGCTTGGCATTGACGAATAAAAATTAAGCTGCTTGGAAAAGCAGCTTTTCTTTTTTATTGACAAAGGTTTTGGGGTATAGTAAAATTATTATGCAATCTTTCTTAAAGGAGAGTCTTTATGGCAATTTTTAAACCGTTCAGGGCAATAAGACCTGTGCCGGATAAGGCAGAGGCTGTTGCTGCATTACCTTATGACGTTATGAACAGCGATGAGGCAAGAGAGATGGTTAAGGGAAAGCCTTATTCATTTCTTCACGTTGATAAAGCGGAAGTTGATCTTGATAAAAGTATTGATATATATGACAAATCAGTTTATCTCAAGGCAAGAGAAAACCTTGATAAACTTGTTACTGACGGTATCTGCAAAGAGGACGCAGTTCCCTGTATTTATATTTACCGCCAGATTATGAACGGCAGAAGTCAGACAGGACTTGTCGGCTGCACCGCAATTGATGACTATATCAATAATGTTATTAAAAAGCACGAGCTTACACGTGCCGATAAAGAAGCTGACAGAATCAATCATGTTGATTACTGCGATGCTAATACAGGTCCGATTTTCCTTACCTACCGTGAGGATGCTTTCATCAACAGCCTTGTTGAAAAGTGGAAGACAGAGCACGAACCTGTCTATGATTTTGTATCCGACGGTGTGAGCAATACAGTGTGGGTAATTGACTGTCCCGAAACATTGGCAGTTCTTACCGAAAAGTTTGCAGCTATTGATTACCTTTACATTGCGGACGGTCACCACAGAGCAGCTTCTGCAGTTAAGGTTGGCAAAATGCGACGTGAGCAGAATCCTGACTATACAGGTGAAGAGGAGTTCAATTTCTTCCTTGCAGTTCTTTTCCCGAGAAATGAGCTCGAAATTATGGACTATAACCGTGTAATGAAGGATCTCAACGGTTATACTAACGAAGAATTTATGGCAAAAATTGCTGAAGTGTTTGAAGTTGAAGCTGTCGGTGCAGAAGCTTATAAGCCCGAAGCAAAGCACACATTCGGCATGCTCCTTGACGGCACATGGTACAAGCTCACAGTGAAGGACGGTACATTCGATCCGAAAGATCCTGTTGATCAGCTTGATGTTTCAATTCTTCAGAAAAATGTTATTGCTCCGATTTTCGGAATTGAAGATCCGAGAACAGACAAGCGCATTGATTTCATCGGCGGTATCCGAGGACTCGGTGAGCTTGAAAGAAGAGTGAATACAGATATGAAGATTGCTTTTTCAATGTATCCGACAACGCTTGATGACCTTATGGACATTGCAGATGCAGGTGAGCTTATGCCTCCGAAATCAACCTGGTTCGAACCAAAGCTTATGAGCGGTTTGTTCATTCACAAGCTTTCATAAAATACGGCAAAAAATTACAGCGTATCTATGATTTTTTCATAAATACGCTGTTTTTGTTTATTGTTTATTCTTTTTTAATTCTGCCAAAGATTGCTCAACGGAAATGCTGTGTCTTTCCTGCATGGAGATTGTCCAGTCATCAAGCAGCTTTGAATATTTTTCGATATCATTCACATAAACAGTTGATGCACCGTTAAGAAGCGGCTCACAGAATCTTTCAACCGAATCAATTCCGGAAACAATGAACGGGATTCCGAATTCATTAAGAGTACTGATTGCTTCGGGTGTTGCGTCCTTTGCGCTGATTTCAAGTCCGCTTGCACCGTATTCTGCAATGCATTCCGGTGCCGAAAAGCTTCCGTCTGCGATAGCATCGTTATCTTCCCGGGTCAGTTCATATTTCAGCAGGAAAGGAATGATTGTGCTGTCTGAAGTAATCATTCCGTAATGTGCTTTATCAATACCTGCAATAAATGTACGGCTGACCATATTGTGCTTGATTGTGATTGTGTTGAGCTTGTTCATCTCGGAAAGCTGAACGATGTTAAGATAAATTATGATATCCCTGAAACCGTCAGTATTCATTGCAATAAAAAGCTCTTCAAGAGTGGTTGCTGATTCGCTGTTTTCATAGTTGTCGGTGATGACGGGTGTTCCGTCCTTCCTGAAGCAAAGGTCAACAACAACGGCATCTGCACCAAGACGCACAGCCTCTTTAACTCCTGCAACGGAGTTCGACATACCGTCAATTTCCGCACAGTGTGAAAGCAGAACAACGTTATCTACATTCCTGAGATTCTGCGAAGTGTATTTGCGGATGACACCGTTTTCGGATGCGTTCCTGACAAGCGGTGCGCAAACAACAGTGACAATGGCAATAACAACAACGAGTACACAGGCGATAAGAATACCGAGTTTCTTATTTTTCAAGCATAGCCCTCCTGTAAAGCTCGGCTGTTGTTTTGTACATTTCGTCGTAGTGTGCTTCAATTTCTTTTACGAGCTTGAACTGTGTACGGCATCTTACAAGGTTGTGCTCGGGGTAATCGGTCTTAAAGTAAATGTCACCGTTGAGGAAGTCTGTAAGGAAACGTACACCGCATTCAAGTGTCATAAGCTTTGCAGAGAAAACAAGGTTGTCGACCTCGTTCTGTGTAAGTGACTCTGCAGCCTCTGTAAGGAAGCCTTCAGCATATGCGTTGTAAAGCTCAAGGTCAAGATTGAACTTGTCAAGGTCCTTTTCGTCTTCGTCGGATGTAACTGCACCTGAACGGATGCTGTCACCGAAATCGTAGAGTGAAAGTCCGGGCATAACCGTGTCAAGGTCGATAACGCAGAAAGCCTCGTTTGTGATTTTGTCAAAAAGAACGTTATTGATCTTCGTGTCGTTGTGAGTAACGCGGACGGGGAGGTCACCCGTTTTTATCATATCCGTAAGCTTTGAAGCATCAGCTTCTCTTGAAAGCGCAAATTCAATTTCTTCCTTTGCTTCATCAAGTCTGCCAGAAAGATTTTTTTCAATTGCTTCTTTGAAAGCCTCGTAGCGTGATGGTGTGTTGTGGAAATTCGGAATAGTTTCGAAAAGATTATCAATAGGGTAGTCAGCGAGTCTTTTCTGGAAAACACCGAAAGCTTTTGCGGAACGGAACATCTTTATCGGCTCGTCAACCTTGTCAAAGGTTGTGCAGTTACCGATGTAGTTGTAAGCTCTCCAGCAAGCGTCGTTTTCATCCTTGTAGTAAGGTGAGTTGTCTTTAGTGTAGAGGAAAGTAAGAGTTTCTCTTTCAGGATTACCGCCGTCAAGTATAATCTTGTTTCTCAGGAAGCTTGTAACGTTCATAACGTTGGACATAAGCTCGTCCGGCTTTTTGAAAACATTGGGGTTAATGAGCTGAAGAATATACTGATAATTCATATTTGAATCTGAGCAGGTAACAAGGAATGTGCTGTTGATGTGACCTGAACCTGTGGGTTTGATTTCAACAAGTTCGCCTTTAAAAGGAAAACTGTCAACAATCTTAAGGAGCTTTTCATCATTTGTGTAATTCATATAAACACCTCATAATATAATACATACAAAAATATTATATATTTCTTTCCAAATTTAGTCAATATATTTATTTGTCAGTTTGTGTTGAAATTTGATTCTGGTTGTGATATAATTTATCCAAATGACTTGGAGGTAACAGATATGTTCAATAAGAATGGTATCTTAAGAGCAGTTGCCGTAATCGGCATCATCACAATGATGGCTCTTACCGTATTGCCGGGATGTAGCTTCGTAGGTAAGGCTGATATTCCCGAAGAAACAACAAACGATCCCTTTGCACTTGACGACACATTGAACACACAGGGCTGTCCTGTATGTCAGTCAACTAACTTCACAGGACCCGACGATAAGGGCTTCTTCACTTGCGGTGATTGTGGCACAAAGTGGGGTACAAACGACGGCAACTATGAAGTTTATGACAAGGACGGAAACCTTGTTCAGCTTCCCGGTGTGTCAGGCGGTTCAAACGGTGGCAACTCAGGCGGTTCTAACGGTGGATCTAACGGTGGCAGCTCGGGCGGTTCTAACTATAAACCGAACAGTGGCTCAAACAGCGGTTCAAATAATAAACCGAACGGTGGCTCAAATAACAAACCGAGCACCGACAAAGAACAGGTCAACAACACAAAGCCTGCACCTACTATGAAGGAAATAATTGAAGCTATTCAATCGGTAGCAAAAGAAAACGTTACAATTGATGCGAACGGCAACCTTACTATCAAAAACGATGAAGGTAAGGATACCGGCCTTTTTGGTTTCAAATATTCAACGACAGAGAAGTGCTTTATCACAGCTGAGGATGCATGGCAGAGACAGTACGGTTATAATGAAATCTACGATGCATCAGCTCCGATTCTTGCAATTTCGTACGACACAATGCGCGTATACTTCGATTATGACGGACTTCAGTGGATGATTCAGTATTGGAAGGGTCAGTATGGTATGGTTCTTGTAGGTGCTGAAATCGGTATCTACAACAGACCTGAAACTTCATCTCCGAGTTCTCATTACAACTGTGCAGACGACGAAACAAAGCTTCTTCAAAGTATGAATGTTTACCAGTGCGGAACTGCAGACTCAAACGAATACAAGCTTATTCTTTCAAGAAAACCGACAAACACATGGTGGTGCACAGGCTTCGTTCCGGGCACACTTGCATTTGCAAAGTATAACGTAAACGCTGACTATACAAACCGTCTTCGTGTTGACTCTAAGCTTACTCTCAAAACTCCTGAAATGGCTCAGGCATTTATGGAAGGTCTTCGAAAGGTTGACACAATTTACAATAATACAGCAGGCGGCACAACACGCAGAATCTCATTTATTGAAATGACTTCAGCAGAAGAGTACGAAACAAGAGCAGCAAAAGCTAAGTTCTTCCTCGAGGAAGATGGCGTAACAGTCAGAGTTTGCTGGAGATAAGAGGTTTGCTTATGAAAAAGATAGCAGCTTTGGCACTTGCAGTTCTTATGCTTTTTGCCTGTGTTGCATGTGGCTCAGATAAGAATGAAGAGGTTGCAACGATTCAGGCTACATACAGTCTTAAAAGCCTTGAAGGTGAATTTGTAATTGAGGTTCAGGACCTTGGCGGGGTTTATTCCGAACTTTATGACAAAAACGGAATTTATATCAAATTCAAGGACGGAGAGAAAATTTACGATAAGGATGGTAAAGAGATTTCACGTGAAGACCTTATTGTAGGTGATACTCTTGAAATCCACTATAACGGAAAGCTTTCCAAGAAAAATCCCAAAACAATTACAGCTTATAAGGTTGTTAAAATGTTTTAAAAAATAAAAAGTCCGGGAAACCGGACTTTTTTGTTTATATAAAATCAGGAGTAGAAAGATATCTTGAACCGCCGTCAGGGAAGATTACGACAATTTTCTTACCTTTCATTTCCTTTCTTTTTGCGATTTCGGTTGCTGCAAAAAGTGCTGCACCCGAAGAAATTCCGACGAATACACCCTCGCTTTCAGTCACCTGACGTGCAAAATCATATGCGTCATCGTTGCTAACAGTAATAATTTCGTCAATAAGCTCGGTTCTGAGAATTTCGGGAATGAAGTTAGCTCCGATTCCCTGAATTTTGTGAGCTGCGGCTTTTCCCTGAGTTATAAGAGGTGAGGAGGCAGGTTCAACACCGATAACCCTGATTGAAGGATTCTTTTCTTTAAGGAATTCAGCATTTCCGCTGATTGTACCTCCTGTGCCGATTCCTGCAACAAAAACATCAATCTCACCGTCAAGGTCGCTCCATATTTCAGGAGCAGTTGTTTTCAGGTGTGCCGCAGGATTGGCGGGGTTTGTGAACTGACCTGCAATAATGCTGTCAGGCAAAGTTGCGTTAAGCTCTTCCGCTTTTTCAACACAGCCTGCCATACCTTTTGTGCCTTCAATCAGTATAAGCTCGGCACCGTATGCACTGATAAGCTTTCTTCTCTCTTCGCTTGCAGTGTCAGGCATTATGATTATCGCACGGTATCCTCTTGCAGCAGCAATTGCCGCAAGTCCGATACCCGTATTTCCGCTTGTCGGCTCAATAATAACTGAACCTTCTTTAAGGGTGCCGTCAGCTTCAGCGGCATTAATCATTTCAAGAGCAACTCGGTCCTTAATGCTTCCTGCAGGGTTAAAATATTCGAGCTTGGCATAAATCTCTGCCTCAAGCTTGTTTTTCTTACAGAAATTATTAAGCTTCATAAGCGGTGTGTTGCCCACAAGCTCCGAAAAGTTATTAAAAACCTTCATAATAATCCTTCTTTTAATAAAATTTAATAAAATTGTAACACCTTGACCCGATTTGTCAAGTATAGTATTATATGTAACAGTGCAAATAATTTAAACGGGAAGTAATTCTATGCAGAAATTTATTGAAAAAATCAGAATCTTTATGTACGGCAGAAACGGTATTGACAAACTCGGTATGTTTACTGTCTTTATGTACCTTCTTTTTAACGGAATAAAGATGTTTTTTACGTTCAACAAGCTTGTATATTTTTTCCTGTGGGCGGTTGCACTTTTATTCCTCGCGGTGTCCGTAATGCGATTCCTTTCAAAGAATCTTGAAAAGAGAAGATATGAAGCACAGCAGTTTGAAAACTTTCTTGTACGTGTCCGCTTTCAGGATTTTGTTCGTGTTGTGAATAAAAAAATGAAAAGACTCGGAATAAGAATTTCACAGATAAGGACACACCGTTTCCGTACCTGTCCGCAGTGCGATAAGCATCTTCGTCTTAGTAAAAAACGCGGTGTAAGGCATATAACCTGTCCGGGTTGCGGCAGGAAAATCAAAACCTTTGTTTTATTTTAAATCTCAGTTATAAGGAGTGAATGAAGTGTTAGGCTACATAAGAGCACACAAGCCTGAAATGAAGTTTAAGGACTACGAGCTTTATAAAGGTGTATACTGTACTCTTTGTAAGGCACTCGGTAAGCGTTACGGCTTCATTCCGCGATTCATTCTCTCTTATGATTTTACTTTTTTTGCTATGGTAAGAATGGCTGTGCGAAACCAATGTCCGGGATTCAAACAGTCACACTGTTCTTTCAATCCCGCGAAAAAGTGTCTTGACTGCAACCGCGATAACGAGGATATCGCATATACGGCGGATGTTACAATCCTTATGATGTACCATAAGCTGTGCGATAATATTCAGGATAGCGGATTTTTCAAAAGATTCCTTTGTAAGCTTATTATGCCCTATGCAAAGCATCTTTATAAAAAAGCCTGCAAAAGAACTGGTGATATCAGTAAGGTTCTTGAAGTGCAGATGTCAGGTCAGCAGGAAATTGAAAAACGCAATGGTAACCTTGATGAAGCCGCTGACCCGAGTGCTGTAATGCTTTCGGAGCTTCTTGTACATAATATTGAATGTGAGGAGAAAGAATCACTAAGGAAGTTCGGCTATATGGTCGGCAGGTGGGTTTATATTACCGATGCCGTCAACGACTGTGAAAAAGATATTAAAGACGGAAGCTTCAATCCGCTGAAAAAACGGTCGGATGACGAAAACTTTACGGAATATTGCGAAGAAATGATGAATCTGACGATCGGCGAAGCTATTATTTCTTATAAAAGATTGAAAATTTTCCGATTTGATGATATATTAACCAATATACTCTACGACGGAGTTTATTCCGTTACGCAGAAAGTGCTGAAAAAAGGAGGCGCAGAAGATGAGAAATCCGTATGAGATTCTTGGCCTTGAACAGGGTGCAAGTCTTGATGACGTTAAAAAAGCATACAGAGAGCTTGCACGTATTCACAACAACGACTATCAGAAAATGGATGAGCTCAATGCGGCTTATGATACAATTGTGATGAACTTCGGCAACAAAAACCGAAGCAACACATATGCAAATACAAACGCGCAGTACACTTATGAGGCTAATACAACCGAAGGCACTTCAGAATTCGGTGATATAAGAGCAAAGCTTAACTCAGGAAGAATTGACGATGCGGAAATGCTTCTTGACGGAATTCCTCACCAGCGCCGAAATGCCGAATGGTTTTACCTTAAAGGTGCAATTCAGCACCGTCGCGGCTGGCTTGAAAGTGCGGCCGAAAGCTTTGAGCGTGCTCATAATATGGATCCGCAGAATCCTGAATACACTGCGGCATTCAAACAGCTCAACAGAGAAAAGAAGGGCCATTACCGTCAGGAAAGAAACACGAACAACAATAACGGTTGCTGTGACCCCTGTGGTTGCGACGGATGCGATATCTGTACGGGACTCTGCTGTGCAGACTGTTGCTGTGAATGTATGGGCGGCGACCTTATCCGTTGCTGTTAAGTGAAGGAATGTGTTTATGAATAATACCTTGAAAACCGCCTTGGGCGGAATGTGTATTGCTCTTTCAACGGCTGTTATGCTCGCTTCCTCAATTCTGCCGTATTTCACATATGCTTTGCCGGCAATGGCGGCTTTGCTTGTGCTTTTTATGTCTGTTGAATGCGGATGGAAATGGGGATTGAGCGTTTATTTCGGTACTGCTGTTGTCAGTGCACTTGTTGTACCCGGTAAGGAAGCGGTCGGAATTTACATAGCTCTGCTCGGCTATTATCCGCTTGTAAAACCGTTTTTTGATAAACCTAAAAAGGTTATATCCGCAATATTAAAAGTCATTTTCTTCACCGTTGTGACCGTTGCGACATACAGTGTTATGATTGCAGTTTTCGGCATTTCAACCGAATTGCTTGAAGAAAGTGAAAGATATCTTCTGCCGTTTATTGTTGCACTTGGTATAGTCGCATTTATGCTTTATGATAAGGCACTGATGATGCTCGAAATAGCATATTACAGAAAGTGGCAGAGGACGGTCAGAAAGATTTTCAGAAAAAGATGACAGACACTCTTTTGGGGTGTCTGTTTTGAATGAGGGGTAAAAATGTCAGATACTATTAAAAATTTTGCACGTACAAAGCGGACCTGTTTTTACACGTTCCTTGCAATGTCGTCAGCGTTCAGCCTTCCACCGTTGCTTTTTGTTACATTCCGTGAAACCTACGGAATTTCATACACGTTGCTCGGAACGCTCGTTCTGATAAATTTCTGTACCCAGCTTATAGTTGACCTGATATTCACATTGTTTTCTAAATATTTCAATATCAAGCTGACAATAAGAATAATGCCGTTGCTGACTTCGTTGGGTTTTACGATTTATGCACTCGTGCCGACGTTTTTTCCGCAGTACGCTTATGCGGGATTTGTTATCGGAACAATTGTTTTTTCCATTGCAGCAGGGCTTTGTGAGGTTCTTTTAAGTCCGCTTGTTGCAGCCATTCCGTCGGAAAATCCTGAAAAAGATATGAGTATGCTTCATTCTCTGTATGCTTATGGTGTTGTAACAGTTGTAATTGTAAGTACACTTTTTCTTAAGCTTTTCGGTACACAGAATTGGATGTACCTTACTCTTTTCTGGGCTGTGTTCCCGATTATTTCGTTTATTCTTTTCTGTATTTCTCCAATGCCTGAAATGAATATTTCACAGGGCGACTCATCAGGAAAGAAAAAAAGACGTCTTGGTGCTATGTGGCTTTGCGTTTTTTGTATTTTCTTCGGAAGTGCAGCGGAAAATGCGATGACAAACTGGATATCCGGTTATATGGAGAATGCTCTCGGAATAGCGAAGACTACAGGTGACATTCTTGGTATGACACTCTTTGCTGTTTTACTCGGTGCGGGACGTACAGCTTATGCAAAATACGGCAAAAACATAACTTCAGTGCTTCTTTTCGGAATGATAGGTTCTTTTGTATGCTATCTTGTGGCAGGCTTGTCTCCGAATTCTGTTTTGGCAATGCTGGCGTGTATACTGACCGGTTTGTTTACGTCTATGCTCTGGCCGGGAACACTTATTCTTATGGAAGAAAAATTTCCTGCTCCGGGAGTTGCCGCTTATGCACTTATGGCGGCAGGAGGTGATTTCGGCGGTTCAATAGCTCCGCAGATGCTTGGAGCTGTTGTGGATGCTGTTTCACAAAGCGGTTGGGCAGCATCACTTGCACCGAACCTTTCAATCACAACTGAACAGCTCGGTATGAAAGCGGGTATGCTCACAGCGGCAATATTTCCGCTGCTTGGAATAGTTGTTTTAGCGATTATAGTAAAAACATTCAAAAAAGCAAGATAAAAATACTCCTGACTGTAAACAACAGTCAGGAGTATTGCTTTTTAAAACTCAAAATCAACAACGCATCTGTCAGTGATAACAGAATGAACGAATTCCTTAACCTTAAGATGCTCGGGATGCACCTGATATGAGTCAAGGGCTTCCTTATCTTTAAAAATTGAATATAATGCGAGGTCGTAGCCGTTAGGATTGTAATTGAATCCGACCTCAGCACTGATAAGACCGTCTATCTTTCCGACAAGGGAAGTAAGGCGTTTTTTTATTTCTGTCATGTTTTCTTCTTTCTTTTCATCGTCTCTTACGTTCCAGAATACGATATGCTTAACCATATAGCAGACCTCCGATATGAATATTTCTAAATAATTATAGCAAAATAAAAACATATGTCAATGGAGATGATTCATTTTGAGAGCGAGCGGTATACTTCTTCCGATAAGTGCTTTGCCGTCCGATTACGGTATAGGTACATTCGGAGAAGAAGCGTATGATTTTGTGGATTTTCTTTCCTCTTCACGTCAGCGTTACTGGCAGATTCTGCCTCTTGGCCATACAGGCTTCGGAAACAGTCCGTATCAATGCTTTTCGGCTTTTGCAGGCAACCCTTATTATATTGACCCGATGTTGCTGTTTCAATCAGGTTATATTGAAGAAAAAGACCTTCCGTTTCAGAAGAATGACGGAAGAGTTGATTACGGTAATCTTTACAAAGAAAGAATCAACCTTGTGCTGAAGGCATCTGAAAGAGTGGATTTGAGAAGTGATGATTTTACTTTGTTTGAAAAAGAAAACAGCTTCTGGCTTGATGATTATTCACTTTTTATGTCTGTAAAGGAAAGCCTTGAAATGAAATCCCTGAAGGATTGGGACGAGAAAATCCGTCTTCCTGATGAAGATATGCTTAACGGCTTGAAAACAAGATTTGGCAAGCGTATGCGTCAATGGAAGGCTGTTCAGTTTGTTTTTTACACTCAATGGAATAATCTCAAAAAATATGCAAATGAAAAAAATGTTGAAATCATCGGTGATGTGCCGATTTATGTTTCAGCCGATTCGTGCGAAATGTGGCTTCACAATGAACTTTTCATAACTGATGATGACGGTAATCCTGCACTTTATGCAGGCTGTCCGCCTGATGAGTATTCACCGCTCGGACAGCTGTGGGGAAATCCTGTATATGATTGGACACACCACCGCAAGGATAATTTTTCCTGGTGGATAGAAAGAATGAAGCAAACGTCGGCTGTTTACGACATTGTACGGATTGACCATTTCAGAGGCTTTGAAGATTACTATGCCGTAGATGCTGCTTCACAGGACGCGGTGCACGGTGAGTGGTATAAAGGACCGTCGAGGGATTTTATCGATGCAATTAAAAGAAATATTCCGGGAATAAGGATTATTGCGGAAGACCTCGGAAATATTACAGATAAAGTCCGCGATCTTCTTTGCTACAGCGATTTCCCGGGAATGAAGGTGCTGCAGTTCGGTTTTGAGGGTGCTGAAGAGTTCCTTCCGCACAGCTATACTCGCCACAGCGTTGCTTACACAGGCACCCACGATAACCCTACGATGAAGCAATGGTCCCTCATTTCCGATGATCAGGCACTGACATTTGCCAAAAAATATCTTAACGTGAATAATGCAGAATCTTTAGTCAAAGATTGTATTAGAGCGTTATTTAGGAGTGTCAGCGAAACCGTTATTATACCGATGCAGGATTGGCTGTCTCTCGGAAGCGAGGCGAGGATGAACGTCCCGTCAATACCGTACGGAAACTGGGAATGGCGACTCAGCGACGGTATGCTCACCGACGAGCTTGCAAAGGAAATTGCTGACATGACAAAGCTTTATTCAAGAACCTTATAAGGAGGAAAAATAATGAAGAAAACAATTGCTCTTTTGCTCTGTGCGGTGCTCGGTTTTACCCTGACGTCATGCGGTATGAAAAAGGAACCGAAACCCGAACCTCAAGCGTCAAATACAGGTAAAGTATATTTCCTGAATTTTAAGCCTGAGGTTGCGGATATCTACAAAGAAATTGCAACAAAATATAAGGAAGAAACAGGTGTTGATGTTAAGGTCGTTACCGCTGCAAGCAATACCTACGAAACAACCCTTAAATCCGAAATCGCAAAGAAGGATGCCCCGACGATTTTTCAGATCAACGGTCCTGTCGGCTACAAGTCGTGGGCAAATTATTGCCTTGACCTGAGCGATACAAAGCTTTACAGCTACCTGACGGACAAGAATCTTGCTGTTAAAAATTCCAACGGTGTTTTCGGTATACCGTACGTTGTTGAGGGCTACGGAATTATTTACAACAACGCGATTATGGAAAAATATTTTGCTCTCAAAGATAAGGCTGTAAGCATTTCAAAAGCTGATGATATCAAGAGCTTTGAAACTCTTAATGCCGTTGTAACGGATATGACAAAGCACAAAAAAGAGCTTGGTATTGACGGTGTTTTTGCTTCTACCTCAATGGGAAGCGGAGAACAGTGGCGTTGGACAACACATCTTGCCAATGTGCCCGTATACTATGAAATGAAAGAGAAAAGCGACGATTCCCCGACATTGACAACGCTCAATGCAAAGGATATTGATTTCAGCTATTCCGAAAATTTCAGAAAAGTTTTCGATATGTATCTTAACAATTCAACAACAAAAAAAGAGCTTCTTTCGGGTAAGACTGTTGATAATGCAATGGCAGAATTTGCTCTCGGTAAGGCAGCAATGGTGCAGAACGGAAACTGGGCATGGGAGCAGATTTCAAATGTCAAGGGCAATGTTGTCAAGGCTGAGGATATAAAGTATCTTCCGATTTATATGGGTATAAAGGGTGAAGAGAAGCAAGGTCTTTGTATCGGTACGGAAAATTACCTTGCAATCAACAAAAATGCTACCGAAGCGGACAGAAAGGCTTCAATTGCTTTTCTTGAATGGCTGTTTTCAAGCGAAACAGGTAAAGATTACGTTGTTAATAAACTGAATTTCATCGCTCCCTTCAATACTTTCAAAGACGACGAAAAGCCTGACGATCCTCTTGCAAAAGAAATTTTCCGTTGGATGGAAAAGGATGTCAACAATCTTGAATGGGCATTCAATTCTTTCCCGAGTCAGCAGTTCAAGGACGATTTCGGTAATGCAATGCTCGAATATTCCCAGGGCAAAAAGGATTGGAAGCACGTTGAAACAACATTTAAAAACAGCTGGAAATCTGAACGTAAATAATATTCTGGAGATGATAAAATGGCACTGAAAAAGTATTTTCCTATATTCGTTCTGCCGACGCTTGCGGCATTCACGATAGCCTTTGCAGTGCCTTTTGTCCTCGGTCTGTATCTGTCTTTTACTGAATTCACTACGGTTGCGGATGCACAATGGGTAGGCTTTCTTAACTATATCAGGGCATTTTCAAACGATGATTTCCTCAATGCTCTGTGGTTTACCGTGAAATTTACCGTAGTTTCCGTAATAACCGTCAATCTGATTGCATTCGCACTTGCATCAATTCTTACCAAAGGACTCAAAGGCACAAATATTTTCCGAACGGTGTTTTTTATGCCGAATCTTATCGGCGGCATTGTTCTCGGCTATATCTGGCAACTGATAATCAACGGTGTTCTGCAGATGATGGGAGTTACTATAACCTACGACCCGAAGTATGGCTTCTGGGGACTGGTAATTCTTATGAACTGGCAGCTTATCGGTTATATGATGGTAATTTACATCGCAGGTATACAGAATATTCCGACTGACCTTATTGATGCGTCAAAGGTGGACGGTGCAAACAGAATGCAGACTCTCCGTAATGTTACAATTCCTCTTGTTATGCCGTCAATCACAATCTGTCTTTTCCTTACGCTGACTAATTCATTCAAACTTTTTGACCAGAACCTCGCTCTAACGGCAGGTGCGCCGTCAAAACAGACGGCTATGCTTGCTCTTGATATTTATAACACGTTTTACAGCAGAATAGGCTGGGAAGGTGTCGGTCAGGCCAAGGCTGTGATTTTCTTTGTTATTGTTGCGGCAATATCTTTCGTTCAGTTGATGCTTACTCGCAAAAGGGAGGTTGAACAGTGAATACCGTTTCAGGCAGAAATACAGCTGTCAGAACCCTTCTTTATGTCATTTTGATCGGTGTTTCGGCAGCCTTCCTTGCACCGGTTATAATCGTTGCAATCAATTCTTTCAAGGGTAAATTCTATATCAGCGAAGAACCGTTTTCGTTACCGGACAGCGAAACCTTTGCAGGTCTTGAAAATTATACAAGCGGTCTTGAAAAAACTGAATTTTTTTCGGCGTTCTTCTGGTCACTTTTTATAACCGTGTTTTCGGTGATTGCAATCGTACTTTTTACATCCATGACAGCATGGTACATCGTGAGGGTGAAAAACGTTTTCACCAAAGCTCTTTATTTTATCTTCATTTTTTCAATGATTGTCCCGTTTCAGATGGTTATGTTCACAATGACAAAAACGGCGGCAGAGCTTTCGCTTGATACTCCCTGGGGTCTTGTTCTGATTTATCTCGGCTTCGGTGCGGGACTTGCTGTTTTTATGTTCTGCGGATTTCTTAAATCTGTACCGCTTGAGATTGAAGAAGCAGCGATGATTGACGGCTGCAATCCCTTGCAGACGTTTTTTATGGTCGTTTTTCCGATACTCAAGCCGACAGCGGTAACGGTCGCAATCCTCAATGCGATGTGGATATGGAACGATTACTTGTTGCCGTATCTTCTTATCGGAAGCGAGTACAGGACGATTCCGATTGCCGTACAGTACCTCAGAGGCGGTTACGGCTCGGTTGATATGGGTGCATTGATGGCGATGCTAGTGCTGTCAATTATTCCGATAATAATATTCTATCTCTTCTGTCAGAAATATATCATCAAGGGCATTGTTGCAGGCGCCGTGAAAGGATAAACTATGGCAAGTATCAGTCTTAAAAATATTTTTAAAATCTTTGAGGACGGCACCACGGCTGTCAATGACTTTTCTCTCGAAATAGAAGATAAGGAATTCATTATACTCGTCGGTCCGTCAGGCTGCGGTAAGTCAACGACCCTTCGTATGATTGCAGGGCTTGAAAGTATATCGAAGGGCGAGATGAAGATAGGGGACAGGATAGTGAATTCTGTTGCTCCGAAGGACAGGGATATTGCAATGGTTTTCCAAAGCTATGCACTTTATCCTCATATGAGCGTTTATAAAAATATGGCATTCGGTCTTGAACTGAGAAAGATCCCGAAGGCAGAAATCGACAGCCGTGTACGCGAAGCTGCAAAAATACTTGATATCGAGCATCTTCTCAAAAGAAAACCACGTGCTCTTTCAGGCGGTCAGCGTCAGCGAGTAGCCCTCGGCAGAGCTATGGTGCGTTCACCGTCGGTTTTTCTTCTTGATGAACCGCTTTCAAATCTCGACGCGAAGCTTCGTACAACGATGCGTACGGAAATAAAAAAGCTTCACAAAAGGCTCGGAACAACCTTTATTTATGTTACCCATGACCAGACCGAAGCAATGACTATGGCGGACAGGATAGTTGTTATGAAGGATGGTGTGATTCAGCAGGTTGATACTCCGCAGAATCTTTACGATAAGCCTTTCAATATGTTCGTTGCGGGCTTTATCGGATCTCCACAGATGAATTTCCTCGATGCTCTCGTCAGCGTCAGAAACTCTCAGGTTTACCTTGTTCTTTCGCAGAATGAAATAAATGTTACGGGAATATTCGGCCTTGACGAAAGGCTCCTCAGCTATGCGGATAAATATGTTAAAGTCGGCATCCGACCCGAGGATATCACAAATGATGAAGATTTTGTCAAAAAGAATGCGGATAAGCTGATTACTGCAAAGCTTGAAGTCAACGAAATGATGGGAAGCGAAACGTATCTTTACCTTGATTACGCAGGCGAAAAGATTGTCGCAAGGGTACAGAATATGCAAAGTGAAAATGATACCCCACTACTCGCAATCCATACCGACAAAATCCATATCTTCGACCCGAACACAACGGTAAATATATTTATCTGATAAATAACTCTTAGCTTGTATTCAAAGTGTAATAAACCATATTTCAACAACGGTGGGATGTTTCTTCTCACCGTTATTATTGTCTTGAAACGGTTGCTATCAGTTCTGACAAGGGAAGAAGAATACTTTAGTAAAAACAAAAATCCGTATGTAAAGAATTGAATGTTTCTGTTTTCAGTGTTGAAGACATGTTTTTAGTTGATAAGAAATTTTTGTTGTGATATAATACCGAGCGTGGTTATAATGCTCTGTTATTATTAAATTGAAAAATTCAATTTAATAAGACAGCTGTTTTATGGTAAAGAAATGTGTCTTTCGTGCATTGAATGCGATGATACTTGTGATGCTTATGCAGTTTCACAAAAAAAAAATACAGATGGTCATATATGGATGAAAATCTTGAAGAAGTATCTTCTCAGAAACTAAAGATTTCAGATTTGATTAAAAGATAACACAGGGGGGTGAACGCAAATGAAAATCGTAAATTGTGCAAATTGTATTATTGAAATTGATGTTGAAAAAACAAAACAATTCTATAGTAATTTTAAAGTGGCGAACACACAGGCAAACAGAAACTATCAGAAATATTGTGAAAAAATGAGTACGGAGGAAAAAGCTTTTTTTGAAAACTTTGGTCTTAATCCTGCTCAGTGTAACGTTGTTCATTTCGGAATTACAAGAAAAAAGACCGTGTGTTGTGACGGTGAATATGTGATATGCGGAAGGTATATCGAATATCCGCAAACAGAACTGATGACACTCGAGGATTTTGTTGCAAACGATTTTGAATTTGATACGCCTTCGCCCAATGAATATTTAGGCGGATTTATGTTTAACTTTAAGGACAAGGAAGAAGATTGGGAAGCTGAAGATCCTGACGAGAGTTATATAAAAACTCCCGAAGGATTTATAAAATTTTGCTTTGAATATGATGAACTTCCATGGCTTCTGAAAGAAAAGTGCGAAACCAAAGAATGGGAACCTCCGCATTTCTGGGAAATCCACAGAATAATAAAAGAAAAAGCAGAGGAAAAGAAAGAAAAAGAACGGCTTGTGAAAGAACAGACTGAAGAGATATTGAAAATATTTGCAGAAAACTCTGTTAAGGCGGAACTGATGACAGAAAAGCAAACAGCAGAGTTTAAGAAAAAATGGGTCGAAAGGTTTTCTCCTGCTAATTCAAACAGAAAAGATATTGTTAATAAATGCATTAAGGGCAGATTCAAACAAGGCATTAAGGTTAACAAATACACTCCGTTTTTGTGGCATCTTTTCAGCTTTGAATATGTAAAGCCTGAAGAGAGTAGAGCAAGGGAGCTTTATAACAAACAGCAGAGGGAAACTGTATTTCTTTTCAGCAGTTATGAAAATCTTGTTTTTACATTGGAAAACGCCAGTGTTTTGGATGCAGATTTTGTTGAACAGTTTACAGATGTGGTTATAACGTCAGCGGATTTTTCGTGGACTTATGCAAAAACTCACGAAGAATATTGCGGTCCGTATTTTTATAAAAGTTAATTTATATTAGGAGGATATATTTTGTATTACACGATGGTTATGGCGGCGGTTGTGATGTTCGGTCTGCAGTTTTTCTGCAACCAACAATACGAACGCGAATGTAAAAGCAGTTTCACATCTTCAATGATGTTTATTTTCGGCGGCGCTGTGGCAGGACTTGTTGTTCTGCTTGCTGTCAACGGTATGAGATGGGAGTTCACTCCGTTCACACTTTTTATGGCTTCGCTTGCGGCACTTGACGGAATGATTTTTAATTTCTGCAGTATGAAAGCACTGGGAAAAATAAATCTTTCTTTGTATTCGCTTTTCTCAATGCTTGGCGGAATGGTGCTTCCTTTCTGCCTCGGTGTTTTCTTCTTTGACGAAACCTTCACTCTCGGCAAGGCAATCTGCCTTGTGCTTGTTATAATAGCTCTCGCTTTGGGCGTTGAGAGAAAAGGCGAAGGCAAGGGCGGTACGGTTTATTACATAGGCGTTTTTGTTTTCAATGGTCTCTCGGGAGTTATTTCAAAATTCTTTCAGGCAAGTGATTTCGAGAAAACAAGTGAAGCGGCTTATTCTGTGTGGACAGCTGTTGTGACAGCGTTGATTTCAGGTGTGATTCTTCTTTTCACTTTCAGAAAGTCGCCGATAAAGCTCAATGCAAAAGCTGTTTTAAGTATGGCAGGCAACGGAGTTCTTAACAGGGTTGCTAACTATCTTCTGCTCCTTTCACTCGCGTTTCTTCCTGCTTCCGTTCAGTATCCGATGATAACGGGCGGTGTTATGATTGTTTCAACACTTCTGAGCTATTTCACACCGAACAAACCGAAACTCAAGGAATGGCTTTCGGTTGCTCTTTCGTTTGCAGGAATTATGATAATGGTATTGGTGGGATAAAAATGGATTTATACATCATCAGACACGGAGAGTCCCAAGGAAACATAGGTCTTGATGTTGAAGACCCGAAGCTTACAGAGCTTGGAGAAAAACAGGCGGAGCTTCTTGCTTTGCGACTTCGCAATATTAAATTTGATGCAATTCTTTCAAGTCCTCTGACTCGTGCCGTTCAGACGGCAACACCTTTGAGTGAGCTTCAGAATACACCGATAACAATAATTCACTCTCTTCACGAGGTTGGCGCATTCGGTGATGAAAGCCTCGAAGAAGTTCAGAAAAGAGCAAAGAATGTTGTTGCAGAAATCCGCGAAAAATACGGCAATAAAGAAAATGTAATTGCATTCGCTCACGGCACGTTCAACAATCATTTCATCAAAGCCGCCTGCGGAATAACAAGCGGTGACGATTTCAATTTTTGCCAGGAAAATACGGGAGTTACGATTGTACGGTTCATTATCGATAACGGTCAACCTCGGATAAAGCTCGAACTTGCAAACTGCGGAAAGCATCTGGGAAAATTATAATAAACTATTATGACAAATTCGGTTTTATCGGGATAAATCCCGAAAGTAAAAAGTAAGAAGTAATAAGAACCTCACGAAACAAAACGAAATCAAAGATTTCTTTGTTTCGGAGAACCTTGTAATCCTACGCATTATATGTGAATAAGTGAGGGTCTGCGACGCTGAATATAATAACG
>JAZRNR010000073.1:0-8480 GCA_045648305.1 Acutalibacteraceae bacterium | reverse complement strand
GGGATTTATCCCGATAAACCCGAATTTGTCGTGATATTTTCTTTATTATGTAATATTAAAGGAGCTGTTTTTTTACAGCCCCTTTTTCGGTATTTACTTTACACAGATTGTCATTATGCTCTTTTCGGGAACAACTATATTCTTCTCAAACTCACCTTCATAAATTTTTTCACAGTTGTGAGTTGCATCTGTAAGATAAATTTCCGCCTCACCGAGTATTCCGCCAATTTTAAGCTTTTCTTCGCCGTCAGGATTCACAATAACAATAACCGTTTCATTTTCTTCACCGATGAAAGCAACCGTCCGCATATTTGTTTTGTTTTTAAGAATATCAAATATACGAACCCTCGTCATACCGGGTTTAATGAATGAAGTAAACTGCTTGAATGCATAGTATCTGTTATATTCAATAAGCTTACCGTCAGCATCTCTGTCAAGAAGTCCGTCACCGTTAACGGCTGTCCAGCTCTGCCACGAAACAGCGTTCATAAGGTTAAGGTCGTCAACGATAACCTGTGCCATATAAAGTCCGCTGTCAATTGTTGTGCTGTCGATTGTAAGCGGAAGCTCGCACCATTCGCTCATTTCATATTTCTTGTCGGGATATTCTTTTCTGAATTTCTCGCCGACTTCTTCCTTTTCTTCGCGTACGCCGTCCATCCAGTATGAATGTCCGCAGTATGTATCGCAGAAGCTGTTAAGAATTTCGCTTTCGAAGAACTTCTCAACGTAAGCGTAGTAACCCCAGTTCATCTGACCGTTTTCGGGTCCGCTGAGCTTGTAAGGTGAATTACGTTTCTGCATTTCGGTTGCAAACATTTCAAGAAGCTTGATCGCTTCGTCAGGCTCGTAGTGGCAACCCTCCTGACCAACCCAATCGGGACTACCCCACGACCACTGCGGTTCATTGATAGGGGAGATAGCGTAAATCGGATAACCCTCGGCAACAAACCAATCAGCGATTGTAAGAAGATAGTCAACAAATGCCTGATAGTTTTCTTCGGGAAGATTCGATGAATACTCCTGGAGTCCGCCCGAAGCGTGTCCGCTTTTCGTCATTGAGAAATGAGGACTGTTGCAGAAAAGTATGATTTTCTCAGCACCGTACTCAACGGCATAGTCCATAACACGTCTTGCGTTTGCATCCCTTGTAAAGTCGTAGACATATTCGCCCGTTTCTTCGTCAAGGACGTAAAAGCTTTCGGTTCTTCGTGACGTGTCCCATATTCTGCAGTCGGGGTTGTCGGCTTCACCACCGCCGACGTTGTAACGGAAGATTTTTAACCCGAGGCCTTCCTCTTCGCTGTAAAGCTTCTTTGCGATTTCTCGTGCCATTTCGTCATCGTCGATGGTCTGAGCCCACCAGCAGGAGCTCGTTCCGAATTCTTCAAAGGTCTGATATTTCTTTGTCTTATCAATCACAATCTGATGCCTCCCGAAAAGTCCTGTGACGGGTAAAGTACAGAACTGAAAAATTGCAAGAAGTATTGCTATGATTTTTGTAAACATAATTATCACCCTCTTTTCATTTCTCATTATATCATTATTTTCCGGAAAAATAAATAAAAAATTTTACTTTAAATATTTGGTCATTCGCTTGACTGTATGTTTGGTTACAGTATATAATTACAATGTTATCCAAAATATCAATTAAGGACGGTTCGGATATGGAAAAATATGCAAGATTCAGATATCAGCCCTGTAAACCTCTCGGCGAAGACGGAAGATGTGTTACAGCTTCAAAGAAACACACAGAGCTTTCAAGATGTGCCGCAACAGAGGGTATGGTGCTTCTAAAAAATGAAGATAATGCGTTGCCTCTTGCAAAGGGTGAGAAGGTTGCTCTTTTTGGTAAGGCAACAATTGAATACATAAAAGGCGGCGGCGGAAGCGGTGACGTGAACTGCCCGTATATTCACAACATCTACGACGGCTTCTCTTCAAAAGACGTCGGAATTTATATGCCTCTTGTGGATTTTTACAGAGATTACGTTGAAAGAGAAAGCGTGAATATCCCGACTCAGGCACAGATTAATGCAACCTGGGACATCGTTAATGCAATGGAATTCTGCACAAAGCGTGACGATATGACTTACGATACATTCGCAAGTATGCACGTTAAAGAGCCTGCTGTGCCCGATGAGCTTATCGAATCAGCCGCAGAGTTTGCAGATACTGCAATCATCACTCTCAGCCGTTTTTCTGCAGAGGGCGTTGACCGCAGACCGATTCCGGGTGACTACTATCTTTCTGACATTGAAAAAGACCTCATTGACAAAGCAGGCGAGCTTTTCAGAAAGGTTGTAATCGTTATCAACTCAGGTGCTGTTATTGACTGCGAATACTTTGCTGAAAATGACGACGTTCAAGCTGTTCTTTTCGGCTGGCAGGGCGGTATGGAAGGCGGTATGGCTGTTGCAGACATCATCTGCGGTGATGTTAACCCCTCAGGTAAGCTTGCTGACACAATCGCAAAGTCGTACAATTGCTATCCCTGTAAGGATGATTTCTGGGAGTGCTTTGATCACCTTGATTATACTGACGATATCTACGTCGGCTACCGTTATTTCGAAACAATCTCTCCCGAATGTGTAAGATATCCTTTCGGCTTCGGTCTCTCTTATTCTGAATTTGTAATCGGAAATCCAGTTGTCTGTGAAAATGACGATAAGATTATTGCTGTTGTTGAAGTTAAAAATGAGGGTAATTTTGCAGGTAAAGAGATTATTCAGCTTTATTACAGCGCGCCTCAGGGTCTTCTCGGCAAGCCTGCAAAGGAGCTTGCTGCATTCAAGAAGACAAAGCTTCTTCAGCCGGGCGAAAAAGAAATGATTATGCTCAGCTTCGATGTTGAAGATATGGCAAGCTTTGACGACCTCGGCAAGGTAGGCGTTTCAGCATATGTGCTTGAAAAAGGCGATTATGAATTCTATATCGGCACATCAGTAAGAGATGCAAATAAGGCTGATTTTGTATACGTGGTTGAAGATTCATATATAACCGATCAGCTCGACAGCTGGTGCAAGCCCTTCAAGCTTAAGAAAAGAATGCTCGCTGACGGCACATTTGAGGAGTTGCCGACAGGTGAAGAAGAATATTACTACGGTGAAAACAAGCCGACAGGTGCTGTTGCTCCCGAAAAAGAGGTTAAATTCGACCTCGTCGGTGAAGAAATCTCTATGGACGAATTCGTAGCTCAGTTCACTATTGAAGAGCTTATGGATTTTGTCGGCGGTCAGGCTCCGACAGGTGTTGCAAACACAGGCTGTTTCGGCGGTCTTAAGCGACTTTCAGTTCCTGCAGTAGCAACTGCAGACGGTCCTGCAGGCCTTCGTCTTGACGTTGAAACAGGAATCCCGACAACAGCATGGCCCTGTGCAACATTGCTTGCTTGTTCCTGGAATCCTGAGCTTATTTACGATGTTGGTGCGGCAGGCGGTGCCGAGGTAAGAGAAAACAATCTCGGTATCTGGCTCACACCTGCAATGAATATTCACCGTGATCCTCTTTGCGGCCGAAACTTCGAGTATTATTCAGAAGATCCGTTGTTGGCAGGTAAATGTGCTGCAGCGGCAACACGTGGCATACAGTCACAGAAGGTTGCTGTTTCTGTTAAGCACTTCGCTTGTAACAACAAGGAAGCAAACCGTTTCGGCTGTGATTCACGTGTTTCGGAAAGAGCTTTGCGTGAGATTTATCTCAAAGGCTTTGAAATCTGCGTTAAGGAAGCTGATCCGTACACGATTATGTCATCATATAACCTTATCAACGGTCAGCATACTTCCGAAAGCTATGAGCTTCTTACGGAAATTCTCCGTAATGAATGGAGATTCAAGGGTATGGTTACAACTGACTGGGGTGTAAAGAATGACCCTGTCAAGGAAGTAAAAGCAGGCAACGATATGAAGATGCACTGCGGATATCCCGAAGACCTTAAGATGGGTCTTGAGGACGGCAGAATCACACGTGCTGACCTTGAACTCTGCGTTAAGAGAATCCTTACAATGTTTACAAAACTTGCATAATTTTAAGGCCGCCTAAGGGCGGTCTTTTAATATCTTGACATATACCCTGAGGGGGTATATAATTTTATCGTAAAAGGAGTGAAAGTATGGCAGATTGTTGTTCACATAAAACTAAAGAAAGAAGCGAAGAAGAGTACAAGTCACTTATTAACCGCCTTAACCGTATTGAAGGTCAGATACGCGGAATTAAGGGTATGGTTGAAAAGGACGCTTACTGTACGGATATTCTCGTTCAGGTGTCTGCTGTCAATGCGGCACTGAACGCGTTTAATAAAGAGCTTCTTTCAAATCATATTAAAACCTGTGTTGCCGACGATATCAGAAACGGCAAGGATGAAACGGTTGATGAGCTTGTTGCAACTTTGCAGAAGCTTATGAAATAGAGGTGGTTCTATGCAGAAATTCAGAGTAACGGGTATGACCTGTGCAGCCTGCAGTGCAAGAGTTGAAAAAGCTGTCAGCTCCGTCCAAGGCGTTGATTCCTGTACGGTTAATCTCCTTACAAATTCAATGGGTGTTGAGGGTAAAGCCACAGCCGAAGAGATTATAAAGGCTGTTGAAAAAGCAGGCTACAAAGCTTTTGAAGAAGGAAAAGGTTCAAAACAAAATAAAGACCAGACACTTGAAGATACCGAAACACCGAAGCTTTTAAAAAGATTTACGGCATCTCTTGTTTTTCTTCTTCCGCTTATGTATGTGTCAATGGGACATACGATGCTCGGCTTGCCGTTGCCGTCTGTACTTGAAAATAATCTTGTTGCAATAGGATTAATCCAGCTGCTTCTTTCAATTGCGGTAATGGTTATTAATCAGAAATTCTTTATTTCGGGCGTAAAAGGGGTGCTGAAAAAATCTCCAAATATGGATACACTCGTTTCGCTTGGCTCGGCAGCATCGTTTATCTACAGCGTGTATGCTCTCTTTGCTATGACTCAGGCTCAGTTTGACGGCAATACACAGGCAGTTTCAGACTATATGCACGGGTTTTATTTCGAATCTGCGGCGATGATACTGGTGCTGATAACCGTCGGCAAAATCCTTGAATCCCGTTCAAAGGGAAGGACGACGGATGCACTCAGGGCACTTAAAAATCTTGCCCCCGAAACGGCGATTATTTTAAAGGACGGTATTGAAACCGAAGTTGAAATATCTCAGTTGAAAAAAGGCGATATATTTGTTCTGAAACCGGGCAGCTCTGTTCCTGTAGACGGAGTGATAACGGAAGGCTCAGGTGCTGTTGATGAATCTGCACTTACGGGCGAGAGTATTCCCGTTGATAAAAAAGTCGGTGACAGCGTTTCTGCAGGTACGCTTAACCGTTCGGGATATCTTGTTTGTGAAGCTACAAAAATCGGGGAAGATACAGCTCTTGCCAGGATAATTGAAATGGTAAGCAATGCAGCTGCAACAAAAGCTCCCGTTGCAAAAATCGCAGACAAGGTTTCGGGCGTTTTTGTTCCAGTTGTTATTGCTATTGCTTTTGTTACTTTCGCGGTATGGTCGTTCGCGGGTCAGTCGGTCGGATTTTCGCTCGCACGTGCAATATCGGTTCTTGTGATAAGCTGTCCGTGTGCTCTAGGACTTGCAACTCCTGTTGCGATTATGGTTGCAAACGGAGTCGGTGCAAAAAACGGAATACTTTTCAAAACCGCAGTTTCTCTTGAAGAGGCTGGAAAGGTGAATACGGTTGTGCTTGATAAAACAGGCACGGTAACACTCGGCAATCCTGAAGTGACGGATATTATTCCTTCTGCCGATTTCAGCGAAAAAGAGCTTATAAAAATCGCATATTCTCTTGAAAAGAAAAGCGAGCATCCGTTGGCTCAGGCTGTTGTGAAAAAGGGTGAGGATGAAAACGTTATTCCTTATGACGTATCCTCGTTCAATGCAAGAGCAGGAAGCGGTGTTGAAGGTATAATCAACGGTGAAAACATTATTGCAGGAAATCTGAGGTTTATTGAAAATTGTTGTAATATTCAATCTGAAATGAAACTGAAGGCAGACGAGCTTTCAAAGCAAGGTAAAACACCGCTGTGGTTTGTAAAAAGCGGTAAGCTTGTCGGAATAATCGCCGTTGCGGATGTAATAAAGCCTGAAAGTCCGCAGGCAATCCGTGAACTTCACGGTATGGGAATCAGAGTTGTTATGCTTACGGGCGATAACGAAAACACAGCAAAGTCCATCGGAGCTCAGGTTGGTGTTGATGAAGTAATAGCAGGTGTGCTTCCTGACGGAAAAGAAAAGGTTATAAGAAATCTGCAGAAAAACGGAAAGGTTGCAATGGTCGGTGACGGAATCAACGATTCTCCTGCACTCACACGTGCTGACATTGGCATAGCAATCGGTGCAGGTACAGATGTTGCAATTGATGCCGCGGATATTGTGCTTATGAAAAGTAAGCTGACGGATGTTCCTGCGGCAATAAGACTCAGCAGGGCGGCTTTCAGAAACATTAAGGAAAATCTTTTCTGGGCGTTTATTTATAATATTATCGGAATTTCACTCGCGGCAGGTGTCTGGATTCCGTTGTTCGGTCTGCAGCTTAACCCGATGTTCAGCGCAGCAACTATGAGCCTTTCAAGCTTCTGCGTTGTTATGAACGCTTTGAGACTGAATCTTTTTAAGGTTCGCAGCACAAAGCACGACAGAAAAATAAAACAAAAAAATACAAAGGAGAAAAAGATTATGGAAAAGACAGTTAAAATTGAAGGTATGATGTGTCCGCATTGTGAGGCACGTGTCAAAGCGATTCTCGAAGAGCTTGCAGAGGTTGATTCTGCGGTAACAAGCCACGTTGAAGGTACCGCAGTTCTTACGCTCAATGCCGAGCTTGCAGATGACAAAATCAAATCCGTCATCGAAGCACAGGGATATAAGGTTATCGGATGATTTTTATTGACATTATAATATATGGGTGTTATAATCACGATAAATTACTGAAAGGCAGGTGGACAAAATGACAATGACAGTGAACACAATGTTTCGGAGAGCCGTTTTGTCCGTTTGCGATTGATGTAAAATATCTTTCTGAACTTACAGGCATCTCCGTATCTCGGAGGTGCCATATTTTTTAGGAGGTATTGAAATGATATTTGAAGAGAAGAAAATTATATTAAAAGACGGCACAACAGCCGTTCTTAAAACTCCCGAAACGGAAGATGCAGAAAAACAACTTAATTGCATCAAAGCAACAACGGTTGAAACTCCTTATTTTTCAAGAACTATTGAGGATTGGGACGGTTTTACAGCCGAAAAAGAAAAAGAATGGATTCAGGGAGTTCGCGATTCTAAAAATTCTCTTGTTATCTCTTGCTATATCAACAATGAAATTGCGGGAAACTGTGATATAACATTCAAAGTCGGTAGTAAAACTTCGCATAGAGCTACAGTCGGTATTTCAATTCAGAAAAAATATTGGAATATTGGTATTGGTTCAGCAATGTTTGATGAACTTATAAAAGCTGCATTGAATCACGAAGGAACGGAATTTATTGACCTTGAAATGGTTGAAGGTAACAACCGTGCTAAAGCACTTTACGAAAAATTCGGATTTGAAACAGTTTCGGTAAAACCTAATTTCTTTAAACAAAAAGACGGAACATATCAGAATCTTGTTTATATGCAGAAGATATTGAAGAAGGTTTGATACTATGAAATTAGTTATAATATTCGGGAATCTTGCTGTCGGTAAAATGACGGTTGGGCAGGAGCTTGCAAAAATCACTGACCTTAAACTGTTTCACAATCACATGACAATAGAGCCTGTAATAGAAATTTTCGGATATTATGAAGGAAAAACAGTTAACAGATTGCGTCAGGTTTTCTTTGAAGAGTTTTCAAAGAGCGACAATTACGGAATGATTTTTACTTACGTATGGGGTCTTGACTTAAAAAGCGATTGGGACTACATAAAATACGTTTCTGAATTGTTTGAAGAACAAGGTGCAGAAGTTTATTATGTTGAACTTGTTGCTTCTCAGAAAATACGATTAGAGAGAAATTCAACAGAAAACCGTCTTGAAAACAAACCCTCAAAACGCAGTCTTGACTTTGCAAGAAAAGATTTGCTTGATACGGACGAAAAATACCGCACAGAAAGCTATGACGGTGAAATAACTTTTCCGAATTATCTTAAAATTGATAATTCAAATTTAGCTCCCGATGTTGTTGCGAAAATGATAAAAGAAAAGTTTTTGCTGTAGGCAGAGTAATATGTATCAGCAAATTCGGGTTTATCGGGATAAATCCCGAAAGTAAAAAGTAGGAAGTAATAGTGAATAAGTGAGGGTCTGCGACGCTGATTTTAATTGCCTGTTTTAATCGTTCTTGTAGGGTGTGACGCTTGCGACACACCGTTAAATACAGCAGAATATCGGCACGTCGTAAACGTCGTGCCCTACGAACCCAGTTTAAAATAACCGTGTAGGGGACGACGTCCTCGACGTCCCTTTAAAA
>JAZRNR010000072.1:0-44129 GCA_045648305.1 Acutalibacteraceae bacterium | reverse complement strand
AGGTTTGCAAGAAAACGACCGGAAGCTTCATAAAGAGCAAGATACTTTGACCATTTCGCATCATTTGTTTTATAATACGGAGATGTACCGTCATTGATACCAAGGTAGGCCGCCTTAGCATTTGCTGCATTATATGCATCACGAAGAGCATCCTTGTTGTTGGCAGTCACGTTAAGTCTAAGGATACTTATATTGAAGCCTGTATCCTGACCCTGCTCGTTATAAATACTTGCCTGAATGTTACAAGCATTTGTTGAACTCATACCTGAAATGCTCTTATTGATCTTACCGTTATACTTAATACCTTCGGTGCCGCCTTCACCTGTCGGATTATACGGATCTTCACCGCTGGCAATAATAGAGTTATAATTATACCAACGAGCTTCACCCTCAGAAGTTGTGTTGAGCTGTGAAGTATAGTGATTATCTCCAAAGGAATTTTTAACGTCAGAAATTATCCATGCACCTGTAACGGCACCATTCTCACTCCAGTTTGATGTACCCATAAGTCCAACTGTAAGGTTAGGGATCTGATTGAGATTGCCGTAACGGCTTGTATCAACCATAATCTGTGTCTGCGGGGAAACACCATAGTTAAGGAAAGTAACATCTCCACCTGACAGACCCTCATTTCTGTTTTCATGAAGGTTGAACGAGGGGATTGAAAATATAGAATTATCCATATTATCAGACACAAAATAATTAGCATCCACATTATCGAGCTGTGATCCGTCCCAAGCAAAATAACCGTTTGACATCGGATAAGCTGCCCACTGAGCATACTGGTCAGTATCTCTGTTATAGCTGTTGCTCATAACTTTGTAGCCTTCCGGATTTGTTGATGAGAATGGAAGGATTGATCTGTTATTACCCTGGCCTATAACCGGATAATACTTACCGACAGCGTAATTATTCAATGAATGGAAACCTGAAATCCATGAAATCGCACTGTTGTCGTGATTATAACCACGGTCATTTTTTATAAACATTGCGTTACCTGCCGGCATAATGTTCGGTTTGTAAACATAAGTATACGCAACAACATTCTTTGTTAATCCATCGAGAGAATCAACAAATGTTGCTGTCCACTCAATATAACAACCTGATTCGGTTGAAATAATATACGGAGAGACACTTTCGTTTGTGATAGTAGTATCAATAAGGTTTGAGTTCAACGAATAACGAGTTCTCGATGAATCCGTACGTGTGTTAACCGCGCTGATTGCATTAGAATATGTTGAGAACTTAATTGAACTATTCATATTAGCATAGTTCTTTATTGAAGTACTCTCTGATGTAGACGTATATGCCTGCATATCTGTGAAATCAGCATTAAGATACTTATAAGAAATTGATACACTACTTGCATTTCTATAATAGAAGTAGAGATTACCGGATGATTTTTCACCGGCATTGAGTTTTGAAATTTCATGAGTGTTCTTGTCGATTTCAGCATCAACAAACCACTGGAAATTTGCCCTTTCCTGATTTTTATGTGCGTTCAGCGAAGGCTTAAGATAAACCTGTTCCGGTACATAGAAATACACCTTGTCGCCTGAACCGCTATCGGTGACTGTGATTGGATCTTTGGCCGCAAAAGCCATAGTTGCACCGATATCAAAAAAGACAAGAGTTGTCATCAAAAGAGCGATTGTCATCAATAATGATAATGCTCGTTTTGAAACAAGTTTTGCTTTTTTCATGCTGAATTCCTCCTTAAATAAATGTAATCCGCATATGGATAATGCCATATTAACATAAAATTTTAATTTTTGTCAACAAAACAATAATCCGTGACGCTTATTTCGTAATTGTATACAAACAGGCACTGTGCTTTTAGTTTACAACTGACAATCAATTCATCAAAAAGTCTTTTAAGAGTTTTTCTCTGTTTCTATAATCAGGTAAAACACTTTCTATAAAACTGTAAAAATCTTTGCCGTGGTTATGAAAACGAATGTGTGCCAATTCATGTACAACCACATAATCTATCGCTTCTTGCGGATAAAGCATTAAAAGATATGAAAAACAGATCGAGTTTTTTGTGCTGCAACTTCCGAAACGCTTTTGTGCTGATGTGATTTTAACCCCTGTAGGCTCAACGCCCATAATTTTTGAATAATATCGCACTCGCTCCGGCAACAAAACCTTTGCCGACCTTTTTAACTCAGCTATTCTTTTTTCATCAAGCTGAACCTTATTTTCACTTATTTTCTTTTGCCGTTCAATCGCTGATTCAAGCCAATCATTTTTTTCATTTATAAAAGCCTCAATTGCTTTTCCTGAACACCAGAACGGTGCCCTTAAAACAACCTCCCCGTTTTCTTTAACCTCAAGTGTAAGAGTTTTTCTATTGCTTCTGATAATTTTAATTTCTGTCATAACATCACCAAAATAATATTATCACAAAAAACACATATATAAAAGTATTATTTAAATTGATTTTTACACTTTAATATGTTATAATGTTACGAATTTTGTAAAATCTTCGTTCAAATACAAGGAGGAACTTATGAAACACTTAATGTCAGGTAACGAGGCAGCTGCCCGCGGTGCATATGAAGCAGGTGTAAAAGTCTGCTCTGCATATCCCGGCACACCGAGTACCGAAATTTTTGAAAACTTACCGCAGTACAAAGATAGTCTCTACTGTGAATGGGCACCAAACGAAAAAGTTGCAGCCGAAGTAGCCTACGGTGCATCAATTGCGGGCGTTCGTGCACTTTGTTCAATGAAGCACGTCGGACTCAATGTAGCAGCTGACCCGATTTTCACAGCCACCTACAACGGAGTCGGCAAAGGTTTTGTTATTGTAAGTGCAGACGACCCGGATATGCACTCATCACAGAACGAGCAGGATAACAGATATTATGCAAAAGCAGCTAAAATGGCAATGATTGAACCTTCAGACAGCCAGGAAAGCAAAGATTTTATGAAAGAAGCTTTTGCCATTTCAGAAAAGTTTGACATTCCCGTTCTTTTCAGAACAACAACAAGAGTTTGCCATTCAAAGAGTCTTGTTGAATTCGGCGACGTTGTTGAAACTGAACCCTACGAGTACAAAAGAAACGTTTTCAAATACGTAAGTGCACCTGCAAATGCAAAGGCGCACCATCCTGTTCTTGAGCAAAAGCTCAGAGATATGGCTGAATATGCATGCACCTCCCCTCTCAATAAGATTGAGATGAACGGAAGCAAAATCGGTGTTGTTACAGCTTCAGTTGCATATCAGTACGCTAAAGAAGTTTTCCCGGAAGACACTTCGTTCCTTAAACTCGGATTTACATATCCCCTTCCGATGAATCTCATTAAAGATTTCGCTTCAAAGGTTGAAACTCTTTATGTAATCGAAGAGCTTGAACCGTTTATGGAAGAGCAGATCAAAGCTGCAGGAATCAAATGCATCGGCAAAGAGCTTATTCCTAACATCTATGAGCTCAATCCCGAAATCGTTGCAAAATCAATTTTCGGTACCGAAGCTGAAACAAAGGATCTTGCAGTTAAAGCTGTCGGACGCCCTCCGGTTCTTTGCCCCGGTTGTCCGCACAGAGGATTCTTCTACACTATGAGTAAGAACAAGAGCTTCGTAATATCTGGCGACATCGGTTGCTATACTCTCGGTAGTGCTAAGCCTTTGTGTGCAATGGACTCTGTTGTTTGTATGGGTGGCGGATTCTCCGTTGGTATGGGTATGTCAAAAGCATTTGATATGCTTGGCGATACAAGCAAGAAGGTTTTCGGTATTGTCGGCGACTCAACATTCTTCCACAGCGGTATGACAGGAGCTGCTGAAATCCTTTACAACAAAGGCAACATCATCCCCGTAGTTCTTGACAACAGTATTACAGGTATGACAGGTCAGCAAGAAAACCCCGGTAGCGGTGAAACACTTATGGGCGAACCCGCACCGTCAATCTCAATTGAAAAAGTTCTTGAAGCTTTCGGCTATCAGAACGTTATTATTGTTGACCCGCAGGATCTTACAGCAATGCAGAAAGCAGTTGATGATGCTCTCGCAAGTGAAGTACCTGCAGCAATTATCACAAGACGCCCCTGCCTTCTTATCAAGCGAATCAAGCACGATATCGGCAAGTGCACAGTTGACTCAGAAAAATGTCGTTCTTGTAAGAAATGTCTTAAGGTAGGCTGTCCTGCAATCTTCATGAAGGACGGCAAAGCTACAATTGATACAACTCTCTGTGTAGGCTGTACAGTCTGCAACCAGGTATGCCCGTTCGGTGCAATTGAAAAGGAGGGCAAATAAAATGAATAATGTTAAAAGTATTATCCTTGTAGGTGTCGGCGGTCAGGGTGCAATCCTTGTCAGCAAAGTTCTCACACGCGGCCTCATAAAAGCAGGTTACGATGTTAAAATGAGCGAAGTTCACGGTATGTCGCAGCGTGGCGGAAGTGTTTCAACTCAGGTTCGTTTCGGTGAAAAGGTTTATTCACCCATCATCGGTAAGGGCCAGGCAGATATCCTCGTATCATTTGAAAAAATGGAAGCTGTAAGATATGCAGATTTCCTCAAGCCGGAAGGCACAGCTGTTATTAACGATTACGAAATTGTTCCGATGAATGTTGCCGCAGGTGAAGAAAAATACCCTGAAGGCATTATTGAAGAAATGTCGGCTAACTTCAAAACAGTTGTTCTTGACGCTGCAAAAATAGCTTTAGAACTTGGAAATGCGAAATGTATGAACATTGTACTCTTCGGTGCTATGGTTAAGGCATTAAACCTTAACAATATAGACTGGGAAGAAACACTCAAGGAAACGCTTCCTGCTAAAATACTTGATATTAACCTTAGAGCATTCAAGGCAGGATACGAAGCATAAGGAGGACTGAACAATGGTTTCAGAAAAAATGCTCGCTTTAGGCAGTAACCGTTCCACTATCCGTGAACTTTTTGAATACGGAAAAATGAGAGCTGCTGTTGTAGGAGCCGAAAATATTTATGACTACAGCCTCGGTAATCCGAGCGTACCCGCACCAAAAGAAGTTAACGAAGCCCTTGTTGATATCATCCTCAACGATGCTCCGATTGCAGTTCACGGATACACAAGTGCTGTCGGAGATAACGATACAAGAGATGCAATCGCTAACAATCTTAATCAGCGTTATGGCACAAACTACACAAGAGATAATTTTTATCTCACATGCGGTGCTGCCGCTTCACTTCTCTGTGCATTCCGCACCGTTATTATCAACGAATCAAGCGAGGTTATAGGAATTGCCCCGTACTTTCCTGAGTACAAAGCTTTTGTTGAGTCAAACGGTGGTATTTTCAGAATGATACCTGCTGATGAAGAAAATTTTCAGATTAATTTTGATGCTCTTTATAACACAATCAATGAAAACACACAGGCAATTATCATTAACACACCAAACAATCCTTCTGGTGCAGTTTATTCGGTGGAAACTATAATCAGACTTGCTGAAATTCTTACACAGAAAAGCGAAGAATACGGTCATCCGATTTATCTTATTTCCGATGAACCTTACCGTGAGCTTGTTTACACAGAAAACGGTGTTCCGTTTACCGCAAAATATTATAAAAACACTATTGTTTGCTACTCTTACAGCAAATCTCTCTCTCTTCCTGGTGAAAGAATAGGTTATGTTCTTATCCCCTCTGAGGCTAATAATTTTACTGATCTTTACAATTCTATTGCCGGTGCAGGACGATCCTGTGGCTATGTCTGTGCACCGTCACTTATGCAGAAAATGATAAAAAGATGTGCAGGTGTTATGCCTGACATCACATCTTACAAAAAGAACCGTGATTATCTTTACGCAGCTCTTACTGAAATCGGTTATGAATGTGCTGACCCGTCAGGTGCCTTCTATCTTTTTGTAAAAGCTCCTAACGGAAACGCGGATGAATTCAGCGAGATTGCGAAGAAGCACGACCTTCTTCTTGTATCAGGCTCTGCTTTCGGTTGTGACACGTATTTCCGTGCATCGTATTGCGTAGACTATGATATGATTGTACGTTCAATCCCTGCTTTCAAAAAATCATTTGAGGATGCGAAGAAATAAATGCAAACTTTGAAATTATACGAGACAGATTCATATATTGTCGATTTCACAGCTGAAGTGCTCAGCTGTGAAAAAAACGGCAAAACATACGATATTATTCTTGATAAGACAGCATTCTTCCCCGAAGGCGGCGGACAGTCAGCCGACATCGGTTCTATCAATGGAATCCCCGTAATTGACGTGCAGATAAAAGACGGTGTAATTATTCACAAAACGAAGTCTGCGGTTGATACCAGAACAGCTTGCTGTAAACTTGATTGGAACATACGTTTCAGACGGATGCAGAATCATACCGGTGAACATCTCCTTTCAGGTATTGCTCACGAAATGTTCAGCTGCACTAATGTCGGTTTCCACATGGGTAATGAAATCACGGTTGATTTTGACGTTGAACTTACCCGAGAACAGATTGATATTATTGAGCTTGAAGCGAACAAAGCAATCTACAAAAATGTTCCAGTAAGCATAGATTTCCCTGCAGAGGACATCCTTAAAAGTCTTGATTACAGAAGCAAGCTTGAGCTTACAGAAGATGTCCGAATTGTTACGATTGAAGGTTACGATGTTTGCGCCTGCTGTGCACCTCACGTTAAATCTACGGGTGAAATCGGACTCGTTAAAGTTCTCAGCTCAATGCGGCATCGCGGTGGAACAAGACTTCAGATTCTCTGCGGTCTTGACGCATTTGAAGATTACTGCACAAAAGCAAATAATCTTTATGAAATTGCCGTCAAGCTCTGTGCTAAGCACAATCAGGAACTCTCTGCCTTTAATAAGCTCTGCGAAGAAAACAATGAGCTTAAACAAAAAAATGTTTCGCTTGCTAATGAACTGATTTCTGTTAAAATTAAAGACCCGCAAAAAATCAACGGTATTTCAATATATTTCGAAAGCTGTACTGATATGCAGTTTGTAAGAAATCTTGTTCTTGAATCTGCTAAGCTTCACAAAGGCATTTCTGCAGTATTTTCAGGAAAGGACGAAAACTATAAATATGCCGTTGCTTCTGCTGACTCAAGCGTAAAGACTTTCGGTGACTTATTAAGAGCCGAGCTTTCAGCAAAGGGTGGCGGTTCTGACGAACTTATTCAGGGCAACATTTCCGCAAGTAAAGAAGATTTAATCAATTTTTTAAACAAGGTGGAAATATGAACATTTGCATTTACGGTGCTTCAAGCACTTTGATTGATAATTCTTATATCAAAGCCGGCGAAAAACTCGGCAGAGTTATGTCTGAACACAACCACAACCTTGTTTTTGGCGGCGGTGCATCCGGACTTATGGGTGCTGTTGCAAGAGGTATGACCGAAATCGGTAAGGGAAAAATTATCGGTATCGCTCCTTCTTTTATGAATGTAGACGGAATACTCTATGAAGGCTGTACAGACTTTATTTACTCAGAAACAATGAGGGAAAGAAAACAGCTGATGGATGAAAATTCCGATGCTTTTGTTGTCACTCCCGGAGGTATCGGCACTTTTGATGAATTTTTCGAAATTCTTACCTTAAAACAACTTGGCAGACACAATAAACCTATAGCAATTCTTAATACTAACGGTTATTACGACCATCTGAAAAGCTTTTTACAGAATTGTATCGATGAAAAGTTTATGAATCCTGCCTGTGCAGATTTAATTTATTTTGCAGATGAGCCTGAAGACATTATCAGTTATATTGAAAACTACATTCCCAGAGAAAATACAGTATCTGTATTCAAACCATTAAAATAACTAACAAAGCCTGTGTAAGTTAAAATCATACTTACACAGGCTTTAAAACTTACTGCAATCTGTTAGGATTGTCTATTCTGTAAATCTCTTTGTTTTCAATATCCATATTAGGAAGGATAATCGGCGGAATACCGGCATTGGCGGTTATTGTAGTAATAATCGTTCTTGCGTAAGGAAAAAGCTCCTTATATGTCTGCACATGAATAACTTCACGTTGCATTTCCGGGTCATACGAGAATATACCGCAAAGAACAAGTTTTACAGAAAAATTATCTGGATTTTCTTTATCATTAATATTTATTGTGAACTTGCCTTCACATATATTCTGATTTGTGTATCTCACATTATATGAATAGCTGTTTTTAATTTCTATTTTTGTAGTTGTCTTTATTTTATTAACAAACTGAATTTCTTCAATTTTATATGCTTTAAAATTTAATTTTCCCATATTCTTACCTCACCTATTTTTTATTATTCTAACATAAACTTAATTAAAATACAACAATATAAATTTACTTAATTAAGAATAAACGGTTGCATCTGTTTGCCTTTTATAGCCAACCTTGCAGCTTCCGGAATCTTATTAAAATCAGAAATCACTGAGTTTTCTTTATTTATGCAATCATCCTGCCTGAAAGGCACAAAAAATATGTTTTTATAGTTCATCAGCTGACCTATATTTTTTCCGGCACCTCCAAGGCCGTCATTTGTTGAAACCGCAATGAGAACAGGTCTTTTGTTCCTGAGATGTGATTTGGCTGCCATTGTAACGGATGTATCAGCGATTCCCGAGGCAAGCTTAGCAAGTGTATTTCCTGTACACGGTGCAATAATCAAAAGATCAAGTAGTCCTTTCGGGCCAATCGGCTCTGCAGCAACAACAGAATGTATAATAGATTTTGAGCAAATATCCTCGATCTCTCTGATAAAATCTGCAGCTTTACCGAATCTTGTATCTGTAGAATAAACAATTTCCGACATAATCGGAACAACACTGTAGTTAAGCTTTTTCAGCTCATTTATCTGCTCAACAGCAGTTTTAAGCGTACAAAACGATCCGCACATTGCGAAACCGATAGTTTTATCCATATACCTCCTCCTTCAGAATTTTCAGAACAGTGTCAGCAATATTTTTCCCCGCACTTTCCGGTACAAATCTACCCGGTAGACTTTCAGCAAGAATATATCTGAAATTGTATACATCAGTCTGGGTAATATTAAACCCGTAAGGTTTTGACGCGACTTCGATGTAAATAGTATTACTTTTAAGCCTTGAAATATATTCTTTTGAAAGAATATTGACCGGCACAGTATTAATTAAAATGTCTGTATCATCAACGAATTCATCAATCTGATTAATTGAAACTGCTTTTATACCGTCATTACAAGCCTCGATAATAGTTTCTTTTCTTCGTGAAGCTGACATAACTTTAAATCCGCAGTTTTTTAACAAACAGCAAATCGATTTGCCACATCTTCCGTATCCGATAACAACAGCATTCAGCTCAATCATATCACAATCAACAGTATCTAGAATTAAACGTAGAACACCTTGAGCTGTAAGACGAGAATTGCTGATCAAAAAAGATTCATCACAGTAATAACTGTAATAATTTTCAAAAGAAGTAACATCAATATTACCGCAGAAAACCTTCTGTCCGTAATCCAACTTCCCGTTAAACTCATCAAAGGTTATATCTGTTCCTTTAATCTTTGCATTTGCAATTGTCGGAAGCGGTAAAATTATATTGTCGAAATCTTTGTATTCATTACCGTTATCATACATTTCAGCCGTGTAACCTATATCTTTTAATCTGTTACAACAAGCAAACATTTTCTTATCATTACCTAAAATCAAAAATTTTTCACCCGTCATTTTCATACCTCCACAGTATAATATGATATTTTGAGTGTAATGATAATATTTATTTCAAATAACTATTTATTTTTAAGAAAAATTGTTTTATAATATTATGAAAGTCAAAGGAGTTGAACTTATGTTTGAAATAGATAACTTGCTCAAAGAAGTTAAACGAGTACACTTTATCGGAATCGGCGGATCAGGTATGTGTCCGCTTGCGGAAATTCTGCATAACGAAGGTTACCTTCTCTCGGGTTCAGATAATAACGAAACCGACACACTTGCAAGAATCAGAGATATGGGTATCCCCGTTACACTCGGACAGAAAGCTGAAAATATTGACGGTGCAGAGATGATTGTTTACACCGCTGCACTTCTACCTGACAATCCCGAGCTTGTTGCAGCAAAAGCCTCGGGAATCCCTACATTTGAAAGAGCTGAGCTTTTAGGTGCAGTCACACGTATGTATGACGATTGCTACTGTGTCTGCGGAACCCATGGCAAAACAACGGTTTCCTCGATGCTTACACAGATTATGATTCAGTGCGGAAAAGACCCTTCAGCTGTTATCGGTGGTAAGCTTCCGCTTACTCAGTCCAACGGAAGAGTCGGAAAAACACAGAATATGGTTTGTGAAGCATGCGAATTCAAAGATACTTTCCTTCGCCTTTCACCTGATGTTGCAATCATCCTTAATGTTGATGCCGATCACCTTGAATACTTCAAAACACTCGACAACATCATTCTTTCTTTCAATAAGTTTTCAAAGCTTACAACAAAAGCACTTATCGTAAACGGTGATGATGCGAATTCCCTTAAAGCTATCGAAGATGTCAGCGACAAAAAGATTATCACTTTCGGAATAGATAAGAAAAACGATTTTTACGCAGAAAACATCGTAGTTGATCACGCTTTTGCAGGATATGATATTTTCAAAAACAGTGAAAAACTCGGCCATATCAAGCTTAAAGTTCCGGGCGAACACAATGTTTACAATTCGCTTGCAGCACTTGCTGCTGCAGACTATGCAGGAATTGAAATGGCAGATGCAATCAAGTCACTCGAACAGTTCGGCGGTGCTTGCAGAAGATTTGAGGTTCTTGCAGAAATCGACGGTATTACAATCGCCGATGATTATGCACACCACCCTGCTGAGTTGAAGGTAACTCTTGATGCCGCAATGCAGATGGAATTCAATACAGTCTGGGCAGTTTTCCAGCCGTTTACTTATTCAAGAACAAAAGAACATATGGAAGATTTCGCTAAAGTTCTCCAAATTCCCGACAAATGCGTTATGACAGAAATTATGGGTTCAAGAGAGGTAAATACAGACGGTGTTTACACTTCACAGCTTGCAGAAAAAATCCCCGGCAGCGTATGGTTCAATACTTTTGAAGAAGTTGCAGAACACGTTCTTACAAACGTAAAATCAGGTGATCTTGTAATAACTCTCGGTTGCGGAGACATCTACAAAGCTGCAAAAATTATGATAAACAAATTAAATAGTAAATGATAAAACAGCGTGTCAGCACCAACAACTGACACGCTGTTTTATTTAAATGTATGTTTATCAAAATTTTCTTCAAAATAACCTTTAACAAGCTTTGAAATGTTTTCAGCATTTTCGTTTGCGGATTGAATATCTGATTTAACAGAACCACGACTGTCATGATTTCGTCCTATCGAATCATCAAAATAAGCATTTACTTTTTCTGAAGGCTTTCCATCCAGCGGAGTTACCTCTGTATTGTATTCAAAAGCAGAATCATTAATCGCAAAACCTCTTACTGATGATGTAAGATCATTCTCATCCGGCATCTTGATTTGACCTAACGAAACAGGTTCTTCAAAATGCTGTTCGGAAAAATATATATTTTTTTCCGCTTCACTTCTCTGTTGATTTCTTTTATCAATCTGCTTTCTGAGAACACTCGGAGAATAATTATCAAATCCCATTTTAAGGGCTTCACGGCTAAGTGCAAATTCAGCAGCCGCAAGTTCGTTCTGTCTGTCGCGTTTCAAAAAAAACGGAATAAACATTGCAATCGAAATCAACTGAATTATTACAACTTCAATAATATACCATTTTTCAGGCAATCTGTTTTCGGTAAAGAAAAAAGAACTGATGATAAAATTTGTAACAAAATGGTCAGCAACAGACATCCATACGGTTCCGTTCACCCTGTAAAACATACCCCACTTTATACCACAGATTAAATTATAAAACAAATGACCGCATATCAGGAAGAACGACATCAAAGGTCCCTGAAATTCAAACTTTCCCGTAAACCAATAATATGCAATGGTAGGTGCAAAAGAAATCATATAAATAATGCTTTGCAATAAAATTGAAACCGCAACACCATATTTTGCCGAAAACTGCGTTATAAGATATCCCCTGTAAAAAATCTCCTTAAATGCAGCAACTAAAAGCAAAGTAATAATATAAACAAGGACATTGATTAAGTACTTTTTTGAACCGTCATAATCACCAAATCCTGACGGTCTGAATGAAAGCGTTAAATTTTCATATCCACGATATAAGAAATATATATATTTTCCAAGGTAAATAACAAAAATCGGCACCAAAGAAAAGAAGAAACCGTACAACACTTCAAAAAACCATCCGTATGATTTGAAGCAGAATTTTTTAAGATTGAAACCAAGGAAACCTGAAAACACAATCAGCAAAATCAGCCCAAGAATTCTTGCAAAAACATTCGTAGAAAGCAAAGGTACACTGCTATGCAGAAAGAAAACATCAAAAAACTGAAACAACAGAACACCAATTGTTACAACGTACGCTATCGCGACACGCTTATTCGCTGTCAATACAGTCACCTCCTACCCCAAACTTTTATAATTATATCATAAATTTTATATGTGTCAAACAGAAAAGAAAACTGATATTCAGTTGAAAAACACAGAAAAATATGTTAAATTATAGTATATTTCAATTAAGTGAGGATTTAGTATGACAGAAATCAAACCACTTGATCTAATAGTTATTACAGACGCGCATTACTATTCAAAAAAGCTTGGTGTTGACACCGAGTCATATAAAAAATACGATGCCGGTAACCAGAAGATGGTTAAAGACAGTGAAGAAGTACTCAAAGCGGCATTTGCACAGATTGCCAAAAGCAGCTGTCAGAATATAATTTTCTGCGGAGATTCAACTTGCGACGGAGATCCTGACAGTCATGCAGAGTTTATATCTTTACTTTATGCTCTGAAGAAATGCGGCAAACGAGTTCTTGCAATTACCTCAACACACGATTTTCAGGACAACGGGCTCACTCACAGGTATACAGGACCCGTAAGAGAAGAAATTCCGTCAGTAAAACGTGAAGATATACCGAAAATGTATAAAAACTTCGGTCCGGATGAAGCAGTTTCTGTTTTTAAAGACGGTCTTTCGTATTTCGTAGATCTTGACGAAACTTATTCAATTTTCGGTTTAAATTCTGACCGTGACGGTATGGGCAGAAGCGGTTACAGCGAAGAAATGCGTCAATGGATCGTTTCAACAGCAAGAGAAGCTCGTGCAAAAGGAAGAAAGCTTCTCGCCTTCACACACCATCCGCTCGTTTCACCCTCTCCTTTTTATTCACTTATCGGTAAAAACGATATGATGGGCGGACACAAAGAAATTCGTGAAATTCTTGCTGATAACGGAATCAGTCTTGTGTTCACAGGACACTCACATGTTCACGATATTTCCTATATATTTTCTGAAAAAGGAAACATACTCTATGATGTTTCAACTTCTGCACTCGCAGGCTATCCTGGATACTTCCGTAATGTAAAAATAGTTAACAATACCGCAATTATCACAAGCGAACATATCACCGAGCCTGTAAATATTAAGTTTAACGGCAACGATTTGCAGGAACATCTTTTTAATAAATTCTTCGGTACTATCCGCCTTACGCTAAACGCTGCAGCAAAAGATATACCAACCTTTGCCGACTGTGCTGCAGGCATCAGTATCCCGAAACGTACGTCATATAAATTCGGTTGGATCATTAAACCTATAGGAAAAATTCTTAACAAATTAACTGTAGGTAATGTTGCCTCCTGGACAAAGAAAGAAACCGGTCTCAATAAAGAAGATTATGCACACATAAAAGATAACAAAGTTGTTGATTTCATAATTGATCTTGTTATGCGACTTTATGAAGGTGACGGACCGTATAACCCAGAAACAGCAGAATATAAAATTACCGTCGGACTTATGAACATTGTAGATAGTGTGCTGAACACTATCCGTCTTCCTTTTTCAAAAATTTTAAAGGGCTACAACAGTCCGTCTGAGCTTGTTATACCGCTTTTACATAACAGTGGTATATGTGATGAAAAAGCAGCTTTACCGCTTGAAATCACACCCGAAGGCATTGAAAAAATATGTAACAACAAATACAAAGATACTGTAAAGAAAAGCAAAAAAGGTCCCGGAATTGTTGCGACATTAATCATATTAATTTTAGCGTTAATCCCCTTCCTCCCGCTTGTTGCTATTGTAATTCTCGCAGCTTATCTTATAAACAGAATCAAATATTCCAAAGAAATCAGAGGTCATTAATATGAGCAATCCCTTAAAAGTTGTAATCGTCGGTGGCGGACACCGTTCCCTTATCTACGCTGAACTCAGCGAGATTAAACCCGATATGATGCAGATTGTCGGAATCGTTGATCCGAACGAATTCAGACGAAACAGCATCGCTGAAAGATTTTCCATCCCCGAAGAAAACAAATTTACAAGCGTCGAAGATTTTGTTGCTCGCGAGAAATTTGCAGATGCGGTAATAAATGGGACAATGGACCACATCCATGTTGAAACATCGCTTCCGATTTTGAAAGCAGGATACGATATTCTTCTTGAAAAACCGTTCGCTGTAAACGAAACCGAAATGAGAGAACTTGTCAGCTGTGCAAATGAGTACAACAGAAAGATTATGGTCTGCTTTGTTCTTCGTTATGCTCCGTTTTACAGAAGAATAAAGGAAACTCTTTTAACCGGGGTAATTGGTGATATAGTTAATATTCAGACTGTTGAACACGTAAGCTACCACCATATGTCTACAAGCCATATCCGCGGAAAATGGAGAAACGAAGAAGAATGTCACGCTTCAATGCTTCTTGCTAAATGCTGTCACGACATCGATATTATGATGTGGCTTATGGGAGAAGATGCTCCTGCAAAAGTTTCAAGTTTCGGCGGACTTATGCAGTTCAGAAAAGAAGACGCTCCCGAAAACTCAGGGTCACGTTGCCTTGTTGACTGTCCGCTTGTCGATACTTGCCTTTACTCAGCAAAAAGAATTTATCTTGACCACCCTGACCGCTGGTCTTTCTATGTCTGGGACAAGCTTGAAGATAAAACAAACACAACGCTCGAAGATAAACGAGAATTTTTAAAAACAAGTCCCTACGGCTTCTGTGCTTACAAATGCGACAATAACGTTGTTGACCACCAGAGCCTTAATGTACAGTTCCGAAGCGGAGCGACAGGCACACACAACATGATAGGCGGAACAGCAATACCGCAAAGAAAAATACATATTATCGGCACCAAAGGTGAAATCTTCGGTACACTTGAAAGCGGTATATTTACAGTTTCTCTCATTGATCCCCGTCCGGGTTGTGAGCATAAGGATAATGAAGTTAATGTAAAGGTTACTGATGATTCGCACGGTGGCGGCGACCTTCTTCTTACAGAAGACTTTGTTAATTATGTCAGGGATGATATTCTTTCAGTCTCATGTACATCAATCAACGAATCTGTCAAAGGACATCTTACCGTATTCAAAGCCGACGAAAGCATGAAAAACGACGGCAAGGTAATGGAAATAATTTTATAAGAATAAAAACCACATCTTTGAGTATAAATATACTGAAGGGTGTGGTTTTTTGACAGTTACATCAAATATCAAATGGAAATCACTATTAATTAACATTGCTATTCCGTTATCAATCGGAGGAATTGCATCGCTTATTGTAAACAACGGATTTGACAGATATTCCGAGGTAACAAAACCTGCATTATCTCCTCCACCATGGGTTTTCCCGGTTGTCTGGACAATTCTTTATATTCTTATGGGCGTATCAACATACCTCATTTATGAAAAGGATAAAAATCTGAACAGAAACGCTTTTATAATATACGATGTTCAGCTTGTTTTAAATTTCATATGGCCAATTTTCTTTTTCGGTTTTAATGCTTATTTACTTTCGTTTATAATACTGGTTTTACTTTTAGTTTTTGTTGTAGCAATGACGATTAATTTTTATAAAGAAAACAAACTTTCAGGTCTTCTGCAGGTTCCATATTTAATCTGGTTATTGTTTGCTGCATATCTAAATCTTTCTGTCTTTTTGCTGAATTAAAAATGCTCCGTAACCTCAACGGTTACGGAGCTAATTTTTATATATCCGATTTAATATAGGTTGTTTTGATCTTTTCTGCACCTATCTGTGTTAAAGTCAATAAATCCTCTTCAATTGTAATATAATATGAATTTGAGATATTCATACCTGCTATACTGACGTAATTAATCTTAAGAACACAGACGTTAGTTGTAGCATCTATGCTAATGTTATAAGTTCCTTCAGAGCCAACACCTATTGTTTTGATATACACCGTTGAGTCTTCACGGAATTCATAACCCGAATTTTTTGAAACAGATGAAACCCATTTGCCAATGAGTTCTTTTTGGTACACTTCGATACCCGGATTATAAACAGTTTTTTCCTCTTTACTGTCAGATTCACTATTAATATCAGTTGCTCTTGTGTACCACATAGTAACAGATTCAAACTGAGAATCAACCAACATCAATCTGTCACCGTCAATACGTGCCGTAAAGTATCTTTCGACTGACAAACCCAAAGAAGTATTATAGCGCAGTGACAGTGTGTGTCTCTGTGTTTCCAGGTTATAACTATCGTTATAATCAGCATCAAGCTCAACACCAAGCAGCGTTACAGTCGCTTTTCCGTCAGCTTTGAATGTGATTTTTGACAAAGCGTTCTGACCGGTCCAGGTGCCTAATATGCTTTCAGTAAAATCTTCGGCAGTTTTCCCCGCTTTATCACCGATTTTGCCTGTATTGTAAGCATCCAGTACAAACACCGCAGTAAAGGCCAATAAACCTAAAACCAAAACACCAATAATAATCTTTTTTACAAACTTCAAAAAATCACCTCTTAAAACTCAGTGACCTCGACTTTTTCAATAACAACATCTTCAAACGGCTTGTCAAGCATATCTACACGTGAATCTGCAATAGCGTCAACAACGTCCATTCCCTCGAAGACCTGACCGAAAACAGAGTGTTTGAAATCAAGCCACGGTGTACCGCCGACCTTCTTGTAATCTTCAATTGTTTCAGCAGGGAACATTTTTTCACCGATAGCTTCCATCTGTCCCATAAGACCGGCATCAACCGAGCCTGCCTGAACAATGAAGAACTGGCTACCGTTTGTGTTCGGACCTGCATTTGCCATTGAAAGAGCTCCGCGGAGGTTGTGAAGATTAATATCAAACTCATCAGGGAAGTTTCTGCCCCAGATGCTCTCACCGCCTCTGCCTGTTCCTGTCGGATCGCCGCCCTGAATCATAAAGTCCTTGATAACACGGTGAAAAATTATACCCTCATAATATCCGTTAGCCGCGTGTGTTGTAAAATTTTCTACAGTTTTTGGACATTCCTTCTCAAACAGTTTAAACTTGATAACACCTTTATTGGTTGTCATAATTGCAATTTTGTCACCTTTTACAGGCATTGAAAGCTGTGAAGCCATTTTTAATCTCTCCTTTTAAATCTTTCCTGAATTATAACATTTTGACAGCTAAATATCAAGTCAAATTAAACTCTGGAAAATATTTTTAGGATTGTACAAATTGTTTTTTCGTGTTATAATTACTATAATTAATATTTAAATCATCAAGTGTTGCAAAAACATAACCGTTTTTCAATGCGTAATCTATAATTTTACTCATTGCATCTGCATTATCCCTTGAAACTGAATGAAGAAGAACTATTGCTCCGGGATGCAATCTGCTTGTTACTTTCTCAAATGCATAATCAGCACCCTTCTGATTATCAGTATCCCAATCAGCATAAGCAAGCGACCAGAAAACGCTCGTCATTCCAAGCGAACCGACAAGGTCAAGTGCACACTCCGAATAGTTGCCCATAGGAAAACGGAAATATTTTGAAGAATAACCGAAATTCTCACGAAGATAATTTTCACAGGTTTCAATTTCCTGTGCCATTTCCGTTCGGCTGAGTTTTTCAAAAGACGGATGTGTTGTTGAATGGTTGCCTACAATGTGCCCTTCGTTTATCATCCGTGCTATAAGCTCAGGCTCTGATTTAATATTATCGAGAGTGCAAAAAAATGCCGCTTTAACATTTTTCTCTTTCAGCACGTCAAGTATTTTCGTGGTATTACCATTTTCATAGCCGCAGTCAAAAGTAAGATAAATCTTGTTTTCACTTATATTTCCAAGTGTAACTGCACTTAATTTTTTGCTTTCAAAAAAGCTTTGCGACTCAAACGAAATTCTATGAGTTTTTCCGTCTTTTGCCACTCCGTAAGAATGTTCAATAAGATTATTTGAAATTCTACGGCTGTTTTCGGAATCCTTAACCTGAAATTGAATTTTCTCAAGTGGTTTTCTTCCCGTGTGTGTGTTATATTTATTTTTTTCCGTTGTTGCCGCTGCATTATCTGCCGGTTCTTCATAATTAACCTTTTGTGAAGTACACGAAGCAAACGATAAAAAAACGCTAAAAACTAAAAATAACGATATTAATCTTTTCAAATTTATCACCCAATTTTATTTTACCCAAGGAAGTGTTAATATGAATTTTAAAAAAATATTTAATATAATTCTCTGTTGCGTTTTAATTGTAACAAGTCTTCCTATGAGCGTTTCAGCAGAAGATTTAACCGTGATTGAAACTCCGCTTCAGACTGCTACCGAGTACGCACCGGGCGAAATCGTTATCACTACCGAATACGAGCTTATCGACTCTTCTTCAACTTTTGTAACATACGGTGATGAAGATTATACATTAATCGACTTTGAAGAAGAGAAAATAACAGCTACAGAAGAGCTGAACACTTATACAGCAGAAGAAAAAACTTACGTTCTTGAAGTTGAAGGCGATGTTTTAGAAAAATGCAAAGAGCTTGAAAAACTTCCCGGTGTTAAATATGCAGAACCAAACGTAATTTTTCACACAATGGGATTCACAATGCCTGGTGAAATACAGAACAGTAGTCTTTATAAACAGCATATGAAATGGTATTTTGATCTGATGCAAATCACCGAAACCTGGCAGAATTTCGAATCAACCGGCGAAAGTGTTGTTGTCGCTGTAATTGATAACGGTTTCAAAATTAATGCAACTGACTTTCCGACAAATCTTTGGACAGATGTAAATGGCAACCACGGCTGGAATACATATAAAAATTCAGCCGATATTTCCCCTATTTATAAAAAAGACGGTACCGCATTTGACAACAGCGACCACGGCACACACGTTGCCGGTGTTATCGGTGCAAATGCAAACGGAAGCAACATAATCGGAGCTGCATATAATGCAGAACTTATGCTTATTAACGCAGCTCATTACAATAGTGAAACTTCCGTACCAAACTTTAGCGTTGATGACCTTGTAGAAGCAATTGATTATGCAAGAACAAATGGTGCAGATATAATTAATTTATCAGTTGGTGCACATGCCGTTGCTAATTCACTTGAATTAGCTGTCAACAGAGCATATAACGCTGGTATTGCTGTAATCGCTGCTGCCGGAAACGAAGGTACTTCAACTACTAAATCAAAAGTAATCCCCGCATCATACGAAAACGCAATTGGTGTTATGGCAAGTGACAAAACAAACCCTACACAATTAGCTTCTTTTTCAAACTACGATCCTTCAGGCAAATATTACGATATTGTTGCCCCGGGGTACCAGATCCTCAGTTGTAGCATCGAAAGTGGTAAAGTTGCTTACAACAACGGCACATCTCAGGCATGTCCGTTAGTTGCCGCCTGTGCAGCTCTTTATCTCTCAGAATATCCCAATGCAACCGTATCTGATTTATATGAAGATATAAGAACTTCATCGAAACCTTCAATAAAAGCTAATTCAAGCACTGCACCAAATGACACAACAAAATACAAATTGTTATCAGCTTATGATCTCCTTGAACGAGGAAAAACTGAACCTGAAGTTAAATTAAACTTTAACACAAATGTTACAAAAGATGAATCTCTCAGATACATTTGGGGGCTTGATGAAGGATTTACGGATATCAGTAAATATGTCACGATTACCGAAGGAACCGGAACTATTGAATATATTCCGACAGCGTGTGGAATCGGCACCGGATCAATCCTGAACATCTACAATATATACGGTGAGCTACATAAATCCTATGAAATAATTGTCTTCGGTGATATAAACGGAGATGCTACCGTTGACGGTCAAGATGCGGTTCTAATCTCTTGTATAATGAATTTTTCGGACAAATTCACCGAACCTCAAAAATTCGCTTCCGACGTTGATTTTGACGGAATTGTAACCGATAACGATTACAACATCACAGCAGACTCCGCGCTGCTTTTGGACTTTGTTTTTCAGAATAAATAATTTTAAGGACTGCGTCGCAGTCCTTTTTTCTTTGGATAAAAAATTTTTACACGCATAGAATATATTTATAAAATCAAAGGTGGTAGTTTTATGTGTGGAATTATGGGATATATCGGCGATGAAAATTCAGTTGATGTAATAATTTCAGGACTTGAATCGCTTGAATACCGCGGATACGATTCAGCCGGAATAGCAATATATTCAGAAGAAATCAGATGTGTGAAGTGCACCGGAAGCCCAGCCGGTCTGAAACACAAAACATCCGATCTCCATTCAAACATCGGTATAGGACATAACCGCTGGGCAACCCACGGTCGTGCAGATGAAATTAATGCTCACCCTCACCTGAGCAAAAACGGTATTTTTGCTGTCGTCCACAACGGAATTATCGAAAATTACGAAAAACTCAAAAGTGAATTGACAAGTAAAGGCTATAATTTCTCCTCAGAGACCGATACAGAGGTAATTGCACATTTATTAGAGGAAAACTACAAAGGTGATCTTAAAGGTGCAGTAAGCGCCACACTGCCGTTATTAGAAGGCTCATACGCTTTGGCAATACTTTGTAAAGATTATCCCGACACAATAGTATGCGCAAAGCGGTCAAGTCCCCTCTTTGTAGGAACATCTTCAAACAGCACATATGTTGCAAGTGATATATCTGCACTTGCACAAAAAAGCAAACGAATTTTCAGACTTAATGACGGAGAAATAGGTCTGATCTCAAAAGAGAGTTTTAAGGTTTACGATACTGATGGTTGCAGAATCAAAAAAAGCGAAATTAAGATAAAGAACATTGAAAACAACATCGATAAATGTGGATACGAGCACTTTATGCTTAAAGAAATAATGGAACAGCCTGCCGCCATCCGAAAAACATTAAGTGAAATTTTTGACGGTCGAAAAATCAGATTCAAAGGACTGAAATGGACTGCAAATGATATTAAACAAATTAACAATGTGTACTTTGTTGCCTGCGGTTCTGCATACCACGCAGGTATGGTCGGAGCATATGTCTGTACCGAACTTTTCAAAAGAAACTGTACAGCAGAAATTGCATCGGAATTCAGGTACAGCAATCCTTGTATCGATAAAAACACATTGATTATTATAATAAGCCAAAGTGGTGAAACTGCCGATACATTGGCAGCTTTGCGTATAGCAAACGAAAAAAATGCAAAAGTAATTTCGATCGTAAATGTAGAAAACAGCACGATTTCTTTAGAAAGCAAAAACACCATTTTCACTAAAGCAGGTCCCGAAATCGCCGTAGCAACAACCAAAGCATATTCAGCACAGTTAGCAGCTATTTATTCATTAATACTATATCTGGCTGTTCTAAGCGGAGAACTCGAAAAAATAGAAGCAGTAAAATACATTGATGAATTAAAACGTATTCCTGAAAAAATCGAAACTGTCCTTAATCAGAATTTTGACTATAAAACATTATCCGAAAAAATACTGAATTCTGAATATATCTGTTTCATCGGAAGAAATTATGAATACTGCACTGCTATGGAAGCTTCACTGAAACTTAAAGAAATTTCATATATTCCGTGCGAAGCATATGCCGCCGGTGAACTTAAACACGGCACAATTTCTCTGATTAACAAAAACAGTCTTGTAATCGCACTTTGTTGTTCTGACAGACTGAGTTCAAAAACTTTAAGCAACGTAAACGAAACAAAAGCAAGAGGTGCAAAAATATTAACCGTAGTAACCGCTAAAAGTTCCGGTAATATTACAATACCTGAAACAATGGAGATTTATTATCCGCTTTTGGAAATTATACCGTTGCAGCTTTTGGCATATAATACAGCTCTGATTAAAGGTTGTGAAATTGACAAACCAAAAAACCTTGCTAAAAGTGTAACAGTTGAATAAAAAAAGAGGAGGTTAAACCTCCTCTTAATCATTCTCTTCTCAAAGCTTCAATAGGTGTAAGCTGTGCGGCACGTTTTGCCGGATAAATTCCGAAGAAAATACCGATTGCACTTGAGAAACCGACCGCGATAGCAACTGTAGAAGCCTTAACAGCAATAGGAATATCCAATATTCCGGCTACTCCAAGAGCAACAGAAACACCAAGGACCAAACCAATAAAACCACCAATCAAGCATAGTATAACAGATTCGGTAAGGAACTGGAACATAATTGTCGATGTCCTTGCACCAAGAGCTTTACGTATACCGATTTCACGTGTTCGTTCCGTTACGGAAACGAGCATAATATTCATAACACCTATACCACCGACTATAAGTGAAATCGCACTTACTGCCGCAATAAATGTTGTAAATATGTTTATTACAGAATCAAGCAAATCAATATACATAGCCATAATGCTCAATGTATAAATAGAATCATCAAAACTACCGTGACGTGTTTTAATAACATTCAAAGCAGATTCACCGACATTCTGCAAATCTGCACCGTCCTCTGTTATAAAGAATATCTGTGAGTACTGGTCAACTCTGTTATTAAGCTGAGCATTAAGACTTGCGGGAATGCCTATCATTCCCATGCTGACTCCGCCCATCATCTGTGTCATATCCATAGATGAGGCCTGATCTTCAGAAAGCTGCATCATATCAGCCATATCCACGATACCGATAACTTTCAGAGGTATCGTTTTTTCATTTACTGTATAGTTGATTGTTTCACCAACACAATTTTCTCTGCCGAATGCATCCTTGGCTGTAAGTGTACTCAGAACGCAAACAAACTTTCCTTCTTCATACTCTGTTTTTGTCCACGCACGTCCGTACTTTGTTGCAATTTCATTAATTCGGAAAACATCTTCGTTTCCCGCAATCGTAAATGCAAAACTGCTGTAGTCTTTAGTATCAACCTGTCCGAAGGAATATTCATAAGGTGAACAGTATTTGACGTTGTCAAGTCTGCGTACTGCATTAACATCAGCTTCTGTAAGATAATGCGAAGACTCAGCTTTAGTAGCATTAACCACAATCTGAATGGCATTCGAACCCATATCCTCAATCATACCGACAATATAGTCACGTCCGCCGTCACCAACAGTAATGATCGCAATAACAGAAGCAACACCGATTATTATGCCCAACATTGTAAGCAGAGAGCGCATCATATTAGTCTTGATACTGAAAACAGCTATTCGTATGTTTTCTCTGATATCCACAATATTTCCCTCCGCTTATCAGCTTTCAACACTGACTCCTTCTTCAAGGCCAAATGTGTTCTTAATAAGAATATCATCATTAGTTATACCGGAAAGTATCTGATAATGAGTATCACTTGAAATACCGAGTTCAACGTCTCGTTTTACTGCTTTACCGTCTTCAAGAACATAAACAAACACTTCTTCACCGTCAATGCAGATTACTTCAACAGGTACAACAACAGCGTTTTCGATTGTCTGAGTGATAATAGACACCTGGACGTCTACACCAACAATAACAGATCTGTCCGCATTTTCAATTGTAACCTGAGCAGGAATAGTACTTGATGCTGAAGAACTGCCCATAATTGCACCGATATCAAGGCCGTTTGAAGAAGTTGCAACTGCACTGATATAAGAAACCTTACCCTTTAATTCGTTACCGCTTGCAGGCTTAATAATTACATCCTGATTAAGCGAAACGTCAAGAACATCATACTTACTCAAAGAAACATCTGCAACGAGCGGATAATATAAAACTCTTACAGCAACCTGACCCTGACCAAGGAAAGACGAAAGCATTGAGGTTACATCTGCACCTGAAGTTACAGCACCGAGAACTGTACTTATATCCATGGTACTGTTTGCTGAATTGTTATTAGGTGTGCCGTTTTCGCCGATATTAACTTCAGCGACAATGCCTTTATCTTTGGCAATCCAGCCGTTTCTCATTGAATCAATCTGAGTTTTTGCCAAAAGATATGCTTCCTTTGTTTTATCTGCAACTGTCTTGAATGTTGCAACATAAGACTCATCCGACTGCAATTCAAGTGTAGCAAGCTGAGCTTTGAGCTGAATAAGACTCATTTCAGCTGACATTAATTCCGAAGATTCCGTCATTCCGCTTAAAGAAGAAAAATCAAACGAACCGTTGTTTGCACCGATTATACCGAGATTGTCAAGCAAAGAAGAAACATCGTTTGTGCTGCTTCCCGAACCGATAAAACCTGAAAGGATTTCTTTAGCTTCATCCTTACTGTAGTCAGCACCAAAAAGCTTTGCAACCTTAATTAAACGTTCGGTCATTGAGTCAGACACGGCAGAAGTATTTGCAGACGGTTTGTTTTTATCCGAATTAGTTTCTGCTTTATTGCTGAGACGCTCAACTTCACTTTCAAGGTCAGCAATCTGCTTTTTTACCTCAGAAATTTTAGATTTGGACTGAACTGCTGTCTGTTGTGCAGTTTTGTATGCAGATTCAGCCTTATTATAAGCACTTTTTTTATCTTTAAGTGACTCATCAAGAGATGTCAAGTCAAAGGTTGCGATAACGTCGCCCGCCTCAACCATATCACCTTCTTTGACGTTAAGCTGTTCAATCTTAACGCCCGAAGGCAAACTGAAAGCATCCTGAGAAACAGCCGAAACCGTTCCCGAAGTGTCAAGTGTTTCACTTATAGTCTGAACTGAAGCATTAACGGTTTCAACCTTCAGCTTTTCTTCAGGTTTAAAAACAACCGCACAAACACCTGCCACAATTGCAACTACAAGTACAAGTGAAACTATGATTTTTTTGGTTTTTTTGCTAAGCTTTTTCTTTTCCATAATGCAACCTCTTTCGTGCTAAAATTTATGATTATGAATATATATTTAAAATCGGTGGTGATAATATGTTAAAAAAATTAATAATTGCGCTCACAACAATTACTATTGTGTTATCTTTAACGGCATGTCAATCACATTCAGAAAAAAATATTCACGAACTTATAAAAACTCTTAATTCTGCATATCAATATAATCTCAATACAAGTGATTTTATAATCGAGAAAAGCGAAAACATAATCTACCACAAAATAACAAACGATAAAAATATATTGTCTTTTTATTGTAACAAAAACGGAGAAATAATTCAATGTACACTTTCGTCATTTGATATAAATAATCCGGATAATTGCAAAATAATGTCTGCAATCGGTTCAATACTTACTCAAGAAAAAGAAAAAAATATTGAATCAATATTGAAAGACCCACACAACCATACAGGCTTCAATAAACATAATTGGAAAATATACATCGTAAAAAATTCGTTAGGAATTACTTACATTATAAAGCAAGAAATTTCAGAATCCGGTCAGAAACCGACTCTGAAAAATGAAATATATTGAATCATCCGACGAGTATAATATCACATTAACTTGCAGAAATTGTTAAATATTCATTAACTTTTGAAAAAAATAAAGGTGACGAAAACGTCACCTTTAAAATCAATATTTATCGGTATTAACCATCATTATGATAACGCCAGTTAACAGTAACTGTACTGTCTTCAACGCTGTATCGTTCTACATCCTTATAAGACGATGTGCTTGCTTCATTAAATCCCTTTTCAGCAAGAGCGTTCGTAAAAAGTTCAAGCATATCAAGAGTAGGAAATTCAATTTTTGCACTCATAACGATTGTAGATCTGTTATTGGGGTTTTCGATAACTCCCTCTTTAAAGCCATAATTTCTCTGACAAACCTTCATAGAAGTTGAAACAATAGAAATCGGTTCGGGATTTGTAGATTTAACATACTGCCACAGCTGTACTGAGCAGTTAAGACGATCATCATGACCAGCAGCATTGAAAACTTTAGTTTCACCAATACTTGAAGACAACGGAGCTGTTCCAGTTGATGAAGGAGTTGCGTTAGTATAAATACCTACTTCACCGCCAACGTACGTTTTTCCGTACTCGCCTTTCCAGAACTCAATCAGCCAATCCTTGTTGTTGTATGTAAAATAAACTCTGAGCGTATCAAGATAACTGTCAGGAAGCGCTACACTTGATGCGGTTGCTTTATTATAACCTACACTTCGCTTACTGCTAATCAGGTTAAAAATGCTCGTTGTTGATTCTGTGCTTGACGGTAGCGTCGGAACAGTAGGTTTTGTTGTTGAAGATGTTGATTCTTCGGGTGCACCCGGTGTATTAGCAGGCGGAGTATTTGGCTGAGGCGTCACAGGATTTTGGTAATAGTGATTATAAACAATTGAATTACCTTCACTGTCCACAAGATACGACTGTCCGTCATCGCCAATAACAATCTGCGAATCAGGAGGAATTGTCGGGTCACCTTCACCAATATTTATTACATCTTTTTTCTCTGTAGTTTTTTCGGGGCTTTCAATGTCTTGGCCATTTGAACATCCCGATAACACTAATGAAAAAAGAAAAATCAAAGCAGATATAAGAGCTGTTATTCTTGTTTTAGTAAAATTTTTCTTCATTTGATATTTCTCCATATATTATTAACTTCTCTGCAAATATTATATCACAGATTCACATTTATTACAATAATCTGTTTGTGTTAAAGATTCCCAGCTTTTTCAAGCATTTCGCGTGCACTTTGAAGCTGAAGATCTGTAATTTCGATACCACCCATAATTCTTGCAATCTCGTACACTCTTTTTTCATCAAGCAATACAGAAACCTCAGTATATGTCTTTGAATCTCTGACAGATTTGCTGATAAACAAATGTACATCTCCTTGCGATGCGATCTGTGCAAGATGAGTAACACAGATAACCTGTCTGCCTTCCGAGACCTGGCGGAGTTTCATTGCAATTTTTTGTGCCGCTCTGCCACTGACACCTGTATCAATTTCATCAAAAATCATCGTTCCGATATTGTCGGCATCCGCAAGAACATTCTTAATGGCAAGCATAATTCTTGAAAGTTCGCCACCTGATGCAATTTTAACAAGAGGTTTAAGCGTTTCGCCCGCATTAGCTGAAATAAGGAACTCAATTTCATCTGCCCCGTTTTCTGAAAGCTCAGTTGCAACCCTTGAAACCACAAAAGCAACATTGGGCATATCAAGAAATTCAAGCTCTTCCGAAATAAGCTTACTAAGCTTATTTCCGGCCTCAACTCTTTCCTGAGTAAGTTTTTCAGCCAGCCCGGTTGTTACGCTGTTGAGCTCTTTTTCTTTTTCTATAAGCAATTGTATTCTTTCTTCAGAAAAAGTAATTTCATCAAGCTCTTTTCGGGCATTTTCAAGATAATTAAGTATATCTTCTTCTGTTTCACCATATTTTCTTGAAAAACGATACAACAAATCAAGCCTTGATTCGATTTCATCAAGCTCATATTCGTTGTAATCGAGCTCAGAAAGGCTGTCACGGATTTCCTCCGCAACATCTTCTAAATCATATTTAATATTATTTATTTTTTCAAGTACCGGAGAAAGTGATGTGAAACATTCTTCTGCCTTCTCAATCTCATAAGCTGAATCAGAAACACAATCAACACCGCAACCGTCGCCTTTAAGTAAATCATACGCAGAATTAAGCGATTTGATTATTTTCTGAGAATTATTGATAAGATTCTTTCTTTCAATGAGTTCATCACGCTCACCGACAGTTATTTTTACCATTTCAATCTCATTAATCTGATATTGAAGCAAATCTATTCTTTGTGCCTTGGTACTTTCATCAGTTTTTAAAGAATTTAGTTTTTTACGTACATCACAAAGTGCATAATACGAATCTTTGTATGTATTAATAAGCTCATCACAGCCTGCAAAGCTGTCAATAAAACCACAGTGTCTGTCCGGATTGAGCAACGCCTGATTATCATGCTGACCGTGAATGTCAATAAGCTCTCTCGTAACAGCCTTGAGCATATTAACAGTTACAGGAACACCATTGATTCTGCATGAGTTTTTCCCGTCACGGTTGATTACCCTGTTTACAATAAGAACATCATCTTCACAATCAATTCCGTTTTCAGAAAGAACATCACGTGCCGTTTCGGAAACATCTTCAAAAACAGCATAAACCTTTGCACTGTCCTCGCCTGTTCGGATAATATCCTTTGAGGTTCTCTCACCAAGAACAGCATTAATCGAGTCAATAATTATGGATTTACCTGCACCTGTTTCACCGGTAAGAACATTAAGTCCGCAGCCGAATTCTATCGCAGCACTTTCAATTATTGCAACATTTTCAATTTTCAGGCTTGTAAGCATAACACCACGTCCGTAATTACTTTACTAATCTTTCAATAGAATTCTTAAGTTCTTTTGCAAGCTGCTCTGTTCTGCAAAGAGCAAAAATAGTATCGTCACCTGCAATTGTTCCGACAAGACCTTCCCACTGCATATTGTCAAACGTTGCACAGGCAGCCTGAGCCATACCTGTATAACACTTAATAACAACAGTATTAAGTGCATAATCGCAGGAAATAACCGAATGAGAAAAAATTGCATTAAACTTAGAAAGATATTCGTCAGTTTCACTCTTACCCTCAACATATCTGTATGAGCCTTTTTTGTCCATCTGTTTAACAAGACGAAGTTCTTTGATATCACGCGAAACAGTTGCCTGAGTTGCATCGAAGCCGTTCTCACGCAATTTTTCCATAAGCTCTTCCTGAGTACCTATTTCGTATTTACTGATCAATTTCAGAATCATACTGTGTCTTTTTTTCTTCATACTACCCTCTCCTTACAGCCTGCGCTGAGCAAGTTTACTGTTCAAAATTTCAAGGAATGTTTCGTTTTTAATTCTTATAAATTCACCGTACATTTCCGCCTTACGCACAAGTACATAATGGCCTTTAGGAACATTCACTGTTTCGTCACCGTCACATGAAAGCCCGAGTTCAATAAGGTTCGGTGAATAAAGTTTAAATACCGAATCAGGTTTAAAAATCAACGCTCTTGAAAAAAGCGAATGCGTGCAGATCGGTGTAAGTAATATACTTTCTATCTGCGGATCAACAACCGGTCCGCCAGCAGACAGGCTGTATGCTGTGGAACCCGTCGGAGTGGAAATTATAATTCCGTCCGCAGTGTAGTTATTGATTAATTTCCCGTTGTGTTCAACAGAAATATCTTCCATTTTGATCTGTGTACCCCGTGCAAGGACCACGTCATTAATACAATAACATGTTTTAACGACAGTTCCGTCTGCTTTGCATACATCAGCCTTAAGCATCATGCGTCTGTCATTTTCATAATTGCCGTCAATAAGGTTTTTCAGCATATCAAGTTCAGTAGGCTCAAGTCCTGCCATAAATGCAATTCTTCCTGCATTTATACCAAGAATCGGCTTGCCTGCTTTTGCGGCATGGATAATGGTTCCGTCACCGCCGACTGCAATAATCACATCGCACTCTTCAATCATTTCTTCTTTTGACAAAAAGCGTGCACTTGTATTTAGAAAATATTCTTTTTGTTCTGTACTGACTATGTAATCTGCATTAAGCTTATCAAGTTGAGCACATACCTCAAGCGATACACTCAATGCAGTTTTCCTTGTCAGGTTAGGCATTAATGCGATTTTCATACTATCACACCTGTCATTTATCCAAAGTACTGTGGGAACGCGTAACAAGCTCAGCAGGCTCTACATCACATACTACTTCAGGATTATCATTCTTGATTATATGCATAAGGTATTCAATGTTACCTTCAGGGCCTTTTATCGGTGAAAAATCAAGATTTTTGATAGTGAATCCCGTTTCAACAGCAAACTGAGTTATATTTTCAACAACCTCTGTATGAACTGACGGGTCACGAACAACACCTTTTTTACCGATTTTTTCTTTCCCTGCCTCAAACTGTGGTTTAATAAGACAAACAGCTTCACCTTCATTTTTAAGGAGCTCACGAAGAACCGGAATAATAATCTTAAGCGAAATAAAAGAAACGTCTACACTTGCGAAATCAATTTCTTCAGGTATCTGTTCGTGAGTAACATATCTGAAATTTGTTCGTTCCATATTTACAACACGTTCATCTGTTCTGAGCTTCCATGCAAGCTGACCGTAACCGACATCAATTGCATAAACCTTCTTAGCACCGTAAGTAAGCATACAGTCTGTAAATCCGCCTGTTGAGGCACCGATATCCATACAGATACAATCATTGAGGTTTATGTCAAATTCCTTTGCAGCTTTCTGCAGTTTAAGTCCACCACGGCTTACAAACGGGTTCTGACTGCCTCTGACTTCAATCAGGTCAGTTTCCTTTACGTTTGCACCGGCCTTCAGTTCCTTCTGACCGTTGACATATACCTGCCCTGCCATAATAAGCGCCTTTGCTTTTTCACGTGAAGGTACAAGACCTCTTGCCGTTACAGCTATATCAAGTCTTTGTTTATCAGCCACAATTTCACCTCAATTTTCACCACTGATTTTTTCAACGATACTGTCACAATCAAACTTATATTCTTTCATTAAATCGGGAATCTTTGCCTGTTTTACAAAGCAATCATCAATCGCAGTAATATCGTAAGTGCCCTTATATCCTTTCTGAAGAAGAAGTGCAGCAAACTTTTCGCCTATTCCGCCACTTCTCACACCTTCTTCGTAGAAGAGAATATGCTTAGAGTCAATTACAGCATCAACTGCATCCATATCAATCGGCTTGATTCTGTTAAGCTTAAGAATTTTTACCTTTTTACCTTTTTTGAGAAGGATATTCGCAGCCTTTGCAGCTTCACTGAATAATCTGCCGTAGGTTACGATTACTGTATCAGCCCACATATGACCGTACAGATCATATGTTCCGTAAGAAGGCTCATAATCCTCAGGAAGTTCCGGTTCTGAACCTCTCGGATATCTTACTGCAACTACATCGGTATCTTTATAAAAAGCATTACCGAACGCAACCTTCATTTCATCATAGGTTGTCGGAGAATAAACCGTAACCTTTGGAATACTCTGCAAGAACGCAACATCATAAAGACCGTTATGTGTTTCTCCGTCATCACCGACAAAGCCTGCACGGTCAATTGCAAGAACCATTTTCTGATCCTGAAGAGCACCGTCATGTATAATTTCATCATAACAACGCTGTAAAAACGTTGAATAAACAGCAAAAACAGGAAGCATACCGCCTTTAGAAAGTCCAGACGCAAACGTTACAGCATGTTCCTCTGCAATTCCTACATCAAAAAAACGGTCAGCATGCTTTTCAGAGAACTCCGAAAGACCTGTACCAAGGCTCATTGCCGCAGTTATAACAGAAATACGTTTATCCTTTTCTGCCATTGTACACATGAGCTTTCCGAATTCATTTCCGAAGGTTGTATTTCCTGAAACCCATTCACCTGTATTAATATCAAAATTAGAAATACCGTGGAACGAGCTAGGATCTTTTTCGGCAAAGTCATAGCCCTTTCCTTTGACAGTATTAACATGCAACACTACCGGGCCACCGATTTCTTTAGCTGTATTAAGAGCTTCCATAACAAGAGATATATCGTGTCCATCTACCGGTCCCATGTATCTGAAACCGAGCTTTTCAAATATTGTGCTTTCATAAAGGAAATTCTTTACCGAAGTTTTTATCTTGTAGACACCATCAGCAATTTTAGTGCCGGCAAAAGGAATCTTACAAAGAATATTCTCGAGTGAAGCTTTCATGCTTACATAACGTTTCTTCGATCTTATTTTTGCAAGATGCTTTGCAAACGAGCCGACATTGGGAGAAATTGACATCTCGTTATCGTTAAGAATTACAATAAAGTTTGTCTTAGAACGACCAGCATTGTTAAGTGCTTCATAAACAAGACCGCCCGTAAAAGAACCGTCACCGATTACAGCAACGGTAAATGAGTCATCATTATTAATCTTTTTAGCCTGCGCAATTCCGAATGCAGACGAAACAGAAGTTCCGCTGTGTCCGCTGTAAAACACGTCGTGTTTACTTTCGTTCGGATGGCAAAAGCCGGAAATTCCGTCCTTCTGACGGATTGTATCAAACACATCGTATCTACCTGTAATGAGTTTGTGAGTATAAGCCTGATGACCTACGTCCCAGACTATTTTATCTTTTGGTGAATCAAAAACTTTATGAATAGCAAGAGTAAGTTCAACAACACCGAGATTTGAAGCAAGATGTCCGCCGTTTTTTGAAACTGTCTGAATAAGCTTCTGTCTTATTTCTGCAGCAAGTTCATTCAACTCGTTTTCATCAAGTTTTTTCACATCATCGGGAGATTTTATGCTACTAAGATATTTGAAATCATTTTCCATTTAATCACTTCCAAAGATATCGAATTCTTAATTCTTTCTGTTTTCCATTTTATCCGCAAACTTTTTAAGTGCAGTTGTATCAGCATCAAAATTATCAAGAACCACCTTAGCTTCCTCAGTAAGCACCGAAACAACACGTTTAGATTCATCAAGACCCTTAAGCGATACATACGTACATTTTTCGTTTTCTTCATCACTGCCGACAGGTTTTCCGAGAGTCTGTGAATCACTTGTAACGTCAAGTATGTCATCAACAATCTGGAAAGAAAGTCCGATATTATGTGCATATACAGTAGCATAAGGTATCTTGGACAAAGCACCTGCTGAAATACAACCGATAACACAAGCTGCGCGTATAAGTTCACCGGTTTTAAGGTTGTACATTTTAACGACATCCTCAACCTGAACCTTTTTACCCTCATTCTGAAGGTCAATAACCTGACCTCCGACCATTCCGGCCCATCCCGAAGCAACCGCAAGTTCTTTTGTTGCCTTAACAAGAAGGTCAGCAGGAAGCTCTGCTTTCAAAGCTGTTTCGAATGCAAGTGTTAACAATGCATCACCAGCAAGCAAAGCATACTCATAACCATATTTTATATGACAAGATGGTTTACCGCGTCTGAAATCATCATTATCCATGCAAGGTAAATCATCATGTATGAGCGAGTATGTGTGAATCATTTCAAGTGCACACGCAAGCGGCATTGCTTTATTTATATCACCGGAGCACAACTCGCAGAAAGCAAGTAAAAGTGCAGGACGCACTCTTTTTCCGCCGTTTTCAACGCTGTATCTCATCGCCTGAGAAACAACATCATCCGAGTCAGGAAGATATGAATCGAGAGCGCTGTTAATCAAATTAATATATTTTTCCATACAAAACTTCCTTTACTCCGCTTTTGAAAGTTCTGTAACCTTGAGCTTTGCCTTTTCAAGGCAATCGTTACAAAACACAGCCAATTTTGTACTCTCTTCAAAAATCTTGATTGATTCATCAAGAGAAAGACTTCCGTCATTGAGTTTTTCAACATTTTCTTCAAGGCGTACTATCGCCTCTTCATATGTCATTTTTGTTGCCACTTAAAGCACCTCACATTCTTTTTCACCATCTGAAAGCTTAACGGTTATTCGGTCTCCGCAAGTAACATCGTTTACACTTTTTATTATTTTGTTCTCTTTCATCGTAATCGAGTATCCTCTGCTTAGAACCTTAATAGGATTCAGGGAATCGATTTTTGCACAAGCAACCGCAAAGCGATTTCCTTCACAATTCAACTTATCATTTATTCTGTTGAGTGCATCGTTATATAAAAGAGAAACGGTATTCATTCTTTCATCAATAAGGTTTGTAGGACTCAACAAATTAAGTTTATCTTTAAGAAGATAAAGCTTATCGAGTTCACTTTTAATACGCTTATCAATTGCACTTTCCATCAACGAAACTGCACCGTTAACAAATGCAATATCGTCACGAATATCAGGTACTGCAAGCTCGGCAGCTGCCGAAGGTGTCGGTGCTCTGAGGTCAGCAACGAAATCGCAGATTGTAAAATCTGTTTCATGGCCGACAGCAGAAATAACGGGTATTCTGCTTCTGAACACCGCACGAGCTACAATTTCTTCATTGAATGCCCATAAATCCTCAAGTGAGCCACCGCCTCTACCTACAATGAGCACATCGGCATAGTCACCCGAATTAAAATCATCAATTGCTGTTGCAATCTGAGGTGCGGCATTTACCCCCTGCACTTCAACCGGTGCAAGTATAATTTCAGCCAGCGGATATCTTCTCGAAACAACGTTTTTAATATCCTGGATTACAGCACCCGTAGCAGATGTTACAACACCGATTTTCCTTACTCTTGAAGGAATAGACTTTTTAAAACTTTCATCAAAAAGTCCTTCAGACGCAAGTTTATTTTTCAACTGTTCAAAAGCAAGATTCAAAGCACCTATTCCATCGGGTTGCATATCTTCAATATATAGCTGATACTGACCGTCGCGGTCATAAAGTGACACTCTTCCGCGGACTATTACGCCCATTCCGCTTTCAGGCATAAAACGGAGCCTTTGGTTGGCAGACCTGAACATAACAGCTTTTATACAGGAATTTTCATCCTTAAGCGTCATATAGTAATGTCCTGTTCGGTAATGATTGGTGAAATTCGAAATTTCACCGACAACAAAGACATTACGAAGAATCAAATCACCTTCAAGTATGGATTTAACGTAAGTATTAAGTTGTGTAACGCTTAAAACAGTTGATTCCAACATTAATTATTTCCTCATAGAAGCAAGAATTGCTATACCTGCGGCATTATCGGATGAAAATTCAGGTTCAGCAAAATACGCTCCGTATTTTTCAGTAAAATATTTCTTAATTATACTGTTCGACATAACACCGCCGGAAAACACAACAGGCATATCGCCGTATTCAGCAAGTGCATAAAGCATCATCTTTTCCAATGCAGTCATTATGTAATCTATACAGTAACGGCAGATATCCTCTTTTTTCTCACCGTTTCTGAACATTTCTTTACATTTATTTTCAACACCCGAAAGGTTGCAGTTTCCGTTGTTGAGTTTAAGGTTGATTTTATATTTCTTTTCACTTTTTGATGCAAGCTCGTCAACATATCTGCCTGCAGGAAACTGAAAACCAAGCATAACACCAACACGGTCAACAGCCTGTCCTGCTTTAAGATCAAGAGATGAAGCAATGAGATTTGCTTCAAGGTCACCTTTTACTTTCAAAAATTGAGTTGTTCCGCCCGAAACGTGAAAGGCAAGAAACTCTTTACCGTAAAGCTCGCGTTTCCCTGCTGAATATAAGGCAGCCATAAGGTGTCCCTGCTGATGTGAATATTTATACAAATCAATTTTATTGACACAAGCTACCGCGGTTGCTGCACTTACACCCGGAAGAAAACAGGGCATATAAGACCCTTCCTGTTTTACAGGAACTTCCGAAACGCCAACAGCGTTTATCTCTCCGTCAAACTCTGAAAACAGTTCATTAATTAACTGTGGAAGTTGTACGGTATGGTGAAACACGGCATCACTCTGCCTGAGTCCCAGTTCACCCTGCTTTACAGGCAAAAACTTTTTCTTTTGCACAATCGTATCAGAAGCATCATCATAAACCGCACATGAAGTTGTGTAGTTACTTGTGTCGATTCCTAAATAACAAGCCATTTTATGCCTCTATGCCTCGAGCAACTGAGCCGAGAACTCCGTTGATAAAAGATTTATCCTCATTAGAACCGTAAATTTTACAAATTTCAACAGCTTCGTTGATTGAAACACCAACCGGCACATCGTCCATATACTTCATTTCAGCGATAGCCATTCTCAGAAGTGCAAGGCTGACCTTTGAAATTCTTGATTTGCTCCAGCCCTTAAGATTCTTTTCTATTTCAGCATCAACATCTGCAAGGTTTTCCTCAGCAGATTTAAGAATGCTGTTCATAAATGTATCTTTTTCGATTACTTCTGTTTCAATCGCAATCTCAACAATTTCATCAAAAGACAGATCTTCATTAAAAGACTTTTCAAAAAGAACGATGAAAGACTGTTCTCTTGACTTGCGTCTTTTTTCGGATATTGTACTCATTTTTATCATCCTTTCAAAAAAATAAACCCTCCGTATGAATACAGAGGGCACTTATCAACGGGTATATTGTCCGCAACTATCTGCAGATTTTTAAGGTGCACTAACTGTATATATTCATACTTTAATGCATATTATACCACATTTTTTGAATACATCAACCTTTTAATTCAATAATTGTTATATTTTTTGAAGGAATTTTTGTCTGCTTTACCACAAGATCCTTAATCTGAAGCGATACATTCTGAGAGAGTGTGACTTTGCCTACAATCACCTGACAAACCTCAGCATCAATTATAACAACACATTCACAGGAAGTTTTGGCAAAAATTAGGTTTTCAAGATCATCCTCATCCTTTATATCATCAACAATTATTGCTAAAGACTCTGTTGCCTGAGAAATAGCATCGGGGGATGATTTTGAATCCTTAATTACAGAATTCAGGGTTTCCTTAGCTTCATCACGTGCCGAATCTCTTTTCATTTTGAAATCAGCAAGAGTTTCTGCAGTCTGCTTACCTGTTGTCGCAGACACATACTGTGCATCACCGAGATTTTCACTTTCAGCCGGCTGAGTTGTGTTTTCGTTATTAAGTGTTTGCTGTGACTGCGGACCCGTATAGTACCAATTCACAAACACCGCCGCACCCAGCGCAAGTGCAAGCGTTGCCGTAACTATCTGCTTCTTTTTTATAATCATAAAATCATCCTCCGTTACTGTTTTTCATTTTTGAAACATTCACACGATTGCTGCTTATCCCCAGTACAGATGTAACTGCCCCGACAACAGCGTTTCTTACTGTCGGCGAATCCGCACCCTGACACACTATTGCTACACCTCGTATTTCAGGCTGTGCAATTTTCAGAAGGAGTCCGTTATCACTGCCCTCAATATCCACCAGCACATAATTTTTTTCTTCATTATTCTCTGATTTTTTGCTTTCCGTTGCATAAACCTTCTCGTCGCCGCTTTCTATCGTAACCATAACCTGAACTTTTCCTGCTCCGTCAATTGATTCGAGCAGCTTTTTTAATCTTCCTTCAATATCTTTTTCATATGACGTGAAACTCACTTCATCATTATTTTCTGTTATTTCGACATCTTCTTCACCTTCAGGAATAAATTCAGACAAAACCAAAAGCAGTATTCCGACTATACCTGCAACAATAATAAACAATCTTTTTTTGTCACACTTCAGTTTCTCAGATAAAACTTTAAATGCATCCTTCAATCACTCACCTCAACTTCTGCGATAACACCATATTCATTTTTAATCAAATTTTTAACTGTCGATATCTCATTAGTGTCAGCAATAAACACAGCAACACTTTCAACAGCGACTTCTTTTTCATCATTAACAGAAACTTCAATTTCTGTTTTAATTACGTTGATTCCTTCATTTTTAATCAATTCCACAAGTTTATTGTTCAGCTCATTTTTAAAAGCAACAACAAAATAATCATCTGAAGCATATGATGCATTCTCATTAAGAATTCCGTTATTTTCAAAGCTCGTATCTTTTATATCGAGTGAGCCTGTTAACGGTCGTACAAGCATTATAAGAATAACCAATGAAACTGCAAATCTTACCTGTTTTTCCATTGAACCTGAAGGTGATACAGCAAGAATTACCGTACCGATTACCGAAGTAAGAACCAGCCCCAATGCCCATTGTTTTATGTATTCCATAATCATCCAGCCTTCAGCACAAGTATCAGCGATGTTGAAATTATAAACAGTACAGCAACAAAAACAACTGTCACATTAAGTAACACAAGAGAGGCCGAAACAGCTTTCAGCAAATCACTGATCTGTCTTTGTTCAAACATAGCAGCGATCCCTGAAGATATTTTTAACGCCAGAATCCATACAATAAGCTGTATACATGACGGCAGAGTTATAAGTGCTATTGCACCTATACCAAAAACACCGATTGTACTTTTGACAAGCATCATATTTCCTACTACCCCTGAATAAGCTTCACTGAGTGCACCACCGATAACAGGAACAGCCGAGCTTATTACGAGCTTCATCCCTCTGGCCATAAGCGTATCCGCCGTGTTAGCCATACCCGCTTTCAGACCGAGAAAAGAAACAAAAACTGTAGCACAAAAAGAAAGAATTGTAGTTATACTTTTCTTAATAACATCGGTAAACGAAGAAAGACTGAACCCTGGAATTAACAAACCTACAATGTCCAAAGATAAAATAACACCTACAATCGGCACAATAACTTCAGTTGCGAACAACGCAATTAACTGCGCTGACACAAAAGCAATCGACTGAAACGAAACAGCCAGTGTGGGGTTTCCCGAGGCTGAAACAACACCTGTAAGAACAGGAATCAAAACCAACATAAATTTCCCTGAAACAGATATCGCTGAAACTGATGATGTAACTGCAAAAGTAAGCGGTTTTGTTATACTCAGAACGCAAAATGACGCTCCCGCTAAATTCATAACATCTTTAATTTTCGAATCATCAGGTAAAAAACATTCAAATACAGCAATGATTATTACTGCAGCAATCAGTCTTACAACCGAAATCAACGGAGATTCAACTGCACCCGTAACAAGCTTTTTAATCAATTCAAGTATATCAGAACCGCTTACATTGAATATCGAATCAAAATCAAGAGAATCAACCCCGATATCTTCATACAAATCCAGCACTTCATCAGGTAAACTTCCGAAAACCTCTTTTTCGAATAACGCTTCGTCTGCGTAACACTTAATACCTGTCATTAAGAATAAAGCAAGCATCATAATGAAAACAGAACAAATTTTAACCAATATTTTCATATCACTTCAACATACCTGCGGCAAGCCTTGCAACAGTACTCAATAAAGGAAAACACATCATCAGTATTACAGCTTTACCTGCCAAAGACACCGCTTCGCCCAGAACCGAATTTCCGGAATCGTTACATATCTCTATGGCAAATTTTGTTATTAATGCAACACCCAGAACTTTTACAAGCAATACAATGTACTCATCCTGCATAACACCGCTGACACCTGCCAGCTCCGATAATGATGCAAAAAGATTTTTGACACCGCTTACACAAAGTGTAAAAATGACAATTAATGAACTAATCTGCAGAATCGGCACAAACTCAGGTTTGATTTGTTTTACAATAACGCAGATTACAGCACAAACAACCGCAATCGTAACAATCTTTAAAATCTCCATACTAAAAATCCATAAAGAACGAAAACGACTCAAACAAACCCGAAGCCTCACTCACCAACATCGTTATAACAGCAATTATCCCCGCAAGAACCGTGAGAAGTGCATACTCATCACGACCGGAACGTGAAAGTGTCTGTTGCAGAATTGCAACAATTATTCCGACTCCTGCAATTTTCAATACCAAGTCCATAATTACCTCTAAATAAAAACAATCAAAATTCCCAATCCGGTAAGAAAACCTATCACAGTTGAAAGAGCTGAATAACGTTCTTTCTCCTTCAAAGCTTCGTTATAGTTGACTTTCAGCAAATCCAGATAAATGTTGCAATTTGAAAGTTGTCCCGCACTATCCGTTACGCCAAAATTTTCGCCAAACGATTTCAGTAACTCAACATCTTTCTTTTTTAAAAAAGCCGTATTTTTATGACCTTCAAGTGCATTGCTCCACGCTTGCGAAAAATCACATTTTAAAGATAAGAGTTCAGAGCATTCTTTAATAAAAACAAGCTGTTTAAATGTTTCTTTTTGTGAAAGCGAGTAAATCATTTCATTTATCGGTAAAGCCCGAAAATTTATTTCATCGCGAAAAAATGTAATCATCGCTTCCGCTTTTTCGAGCATCGACACTCTTTTTTTGTATGAGTCAGCAACATTCTGACCCGCAAGCGTACAAACGATTGCTATAATCACTAACGACAGAGTCCTCATCACCAAAAACCTCAGCTGAAACAATTTCCGAAACTTCCGCCTTATCTTTCAGGAACACAAAATAATTAATAATTTTAATTTCAGTCAATTTTTTAATCTGTTTTTTCTTTTCAAGTTCAATTTTATTATCACAATGGACGCTCATAACAAAGCTTACACCGCTGTTCATTCCGTCAAGAACCGCATCCGCCTCTTCAGATGTTCCCAACTCATCCAAAACAACTATTTCAGGAGAAAGTGTTCGGACACTCTGTATAATACCAACCGATTTCGGATATCCGGTAAGAACATCAGTATTAAATCCCAGATAATAATTTTCAAATTCAGCTCTTTCGTCAATCAATGATATTTTATAGTTGAACTTATCTGAAAGATTTCTGCACAAATCCTTAATTAAAGTGGTCTTACCGCTTGAAGGAGGTCCGCATATAAGAATATTCGGTTTTGAGTTTTCAAAAAGTTTGTAAACATCTGCTGAAACGTCAACGAAATCTCCTGCCAGACGGATATTAAGCCCTTTTATATTTCTGACCGAAACAACTTTGCCGTTTTCTACTACAGCTGTTCCGTAAACTCCGACACGGCAACCATTTTCAACTGTAATAAAACCATTACAGATATTATCAATCATTGAATAAACTGAATAGTTGCACATACGCTGAAAAATCTGCTTGAGCTCATAATCACTCAGTCCTACAACACAGCTGTTATAAAAACGAGTAAGTCTTCCGGAATCAGTTACAAATTGTTTTTCGTCTGAAAAAACAAGAACCACAGGCTGTTCTGATTTTAACCTTATTTCATATAGCCGCTCTGCCTGATGTTCGTCCAAATCACTTAATGCCAACTTCAGCTTTTCGGGAAAGTATTTAATTAGATTCGAAAGATTCCCAGTTTTTCTGTTCATTATTTATATCACCAATACTTTTTATGAATACTTGTCCCCTTTTAGAACAAAATTTTATTAAAATAGTATTAACTTTAACCACAAGATATTGAAAGAAAGATAAATTTGTGGTAACATATTGTAAGAGTATACTCTGAAAGGATGACTGCAATGAGCTCAGGAGTAAAAACAGTAAAAAAACGTAACGGACGGCTTTCAAGGTTAGTTGACAATAATATATATGTAGGTCTTGCATTTATATGCTCAACAGTATTAATGCTGCTTGTTTATTATTGCTACGAAATCATTCCGTTCGGTGGAAGAACCGTTCTCAGAATGGATCTTTTTCACCAGTACGGTCCGCTTTTCGCAGAACTTTTTGACAGAATTAAAGAAGGAAAAAGCCTTCTTTATTCATGGACAACCGGCGGCGGCGGAAGCTTTTTAGGCAACTACTTCAATTACCTTTCAAGCCCGATCGGTGCAATAATAACACTTATTGCAGGACACGAAAACGTTCCTGAAGCGGTAGGTGCAATGGTGCTTATTAAAAATGCACTTGCGGCATCTGCATTTGCGTTTTACCTTAAGAAATCAACCAGCAAGAATGATTTTACTGTTTCAGCCTTTGGTATCCTGTATGCTTTCTGCGGATTCTTTATTGCATATTACTGGAACATTATGTGGATTGATGCAATGTATCTTCTTCCGCTTATCATCCTCGGAATTGAAAATATTATAAACAACAGAAAATGCACACTTTACGTTGTTTCTCTTGCTGTTTCTTTCTACTCTTCGTACTATATGACATATATGATCTGTATATTCTCAGTCATATATTTCCTTGTTTATTTCATCAGCAAAAATGGACTTAAAGACACATTTGACGACATTCCGTTCACTGTAAACGATGAAGGCAAGCAAGAATCAACATTAGTCAGTAAAATCATCTATAACAGGTTTTTAAGAAGCGGTGTGCTTTTTGCAGGAAGCTCAGTTATCGCCGCTATGCTTACTGCAGTTGCTCTTATCCCGACATATTTCTGTCTTAAATCGTGTTCCGCAACATCAGGTACCTTCCCTGAAGAAGCAACATACTACAACACAATCTTCGACTTCATTGCAAATCATCTTGCAGCACTTGAACCGACAATCAGAAGCAGCGGCGACACAGTACTTCCGAATGTTTACAGCGGAATCCTCGCTGTGATTCTTCTTCCGTTATATGCATTCTGTGATAAAATCAAAGCAAAAGAAAAGGTTGCACACATTGTTCTTCTCGCAATATTCTTTGTCGGCTTCAACCTTAACTTTGCAAACTATATTCTTCATGCGTTGCATTTCCCGAATGATCTTCCTTTCAGATTTTCATTCATATACTCCTTCTTCCTTCTGAAGATAGCTTACCAGGTAATTGTTCATATTAAGAGCATAAACTCAAAAGGAATTATCGGGTCAGGTCTTGCAGTTCTTATCTTCACAATTCTTGTTCAGGAAATCGGTATGGGTAATGTCGATAACGATACCGTTTATATCACAGTCGGTTTCACAGTAGCTTATACTCTTATTCTCAGCCTTATGCAGAAAAAAGATATCGCTCAGTCTGCAGTCGCTCTTCTTCTTATGTGCTGTGTGTTTGCTGAGGTTGCAATCGCAGATATCGATCATATCAAAATCACTCAGGAAAAAGTTAATTTTGTTAACGACTACGAAGATTTCAGAACGCTCAAGAAAACACTCGATAAAATAGAAGAATCTGACGATTACCGTATGGAGCTCACATGGAGCAACACAATAATGGATCCTTCATGGTTCAATTACAACGGTATTTCAGTTTTCTCCTCTATGGCTTATGAGAAATCGGCAAATCTTCAGGATAAACTCGGTATGGACAGCAACTATATCAACAGTTATATTTACTATTCACAGACACCGGTTTATAATGCGATGATGGGACTTAAATACCTTGTAAAAAACGATGAACGCGAAATCAATACAGACTTGTATGAATTCGTAGCTAATTGCGGTAAATATACAGCATATGAAAACAAATATTATATGCCTTTAGCATTCACCGTAAATGAAAAGATGGTCGATTTTGCAGCTGACTATTCTAATCCGTTCGATGTTCATAATGATTTCTGGTATTATTCAACAGGTATCTACGGAGCACTGAAAAAAATCGATGTGCAAAGCTATACAACAGAAAATATAACCGATGACGGTAAAGAATTTTACTCTGACACATTCACCTATTTTAAAGAACAGACCAATGCTGACGGAAAAATCACTTTAAAATATTATATTCCCGAAAGTCAGAACGTATATCTTTATTTCAAAGGCAGTACAATTGAAAGCATTGAAGTTTATACCGAACAGTCGGAATTCCGTACAACTCAGAATCTGAACGAGCCTTATATTCTTGACTGCGGAAAATGTGCTCCCGGTGAAATTCTTACCGTAGAAGTGCCTGTTCCTGCAGATAAAGACTCCGGTTATATTGAATGCTACGCTGCGGGACTTGATATTGATATCCTCGACGCCGGCTACGAAGTACTCAAGCAGGGCGGAATGGTTATTGATGAGTTTGATGACACTTATATCAAAGGCCACGTCAATGCAGGTGAAAACAAAATCCTCTATACTTCAATCAACTACGATGAAGGATGGACAGTAAAGGTTGACGGCAAGGAAACAAAGAAAATCAAAATCGGAGATGCTCTTATCGGTGTGCAAATTGAGCCCGGTATGCACGATATTGAATTCAGCTATGAACCACAGGGTATTAAAATCGGTGCTGTAATTTCTTCAGTCACGCTTTTACTTCTTATCCTCTTCCTTGTTCTCAGATTTGTTTCTGAGAACAAAAAGAAAGCAGCTACAGCTAACAAAGCATCTGATATTGAAAACTTTACTGAGTCAACCGAAGATAATGGACCGACAGGAATTGATAAAATGATGGCAGAAGACCTCGGTCAGGATGCTACAATTGAGGATATTGAGGCTTTACTCGAGCCAAAGGATGAGTTTGAACATCAGCTTGAAAACAATGCGCCTACCCTTTCAAAAGCTGATGAACTTCTTAATTCACAGAAGCTTGACATTAATGCGATTCTTAGCGGACTTCAGGAAAACGAAACAAACGACGAGGAGTAATTACTATGAACAGAACAATCATAACAGTAATCGGAAAAGACAGAGTCGGAATCATTGCTCGTGTCTGTACTTTTCTTGCAGAAAACAATATAAACATCCTTGATATCAA
>JAZRNR010000071.1:0-7631 GCA_045648305.1 Acutalibacteraceae bacterium | reverse complement strand
TTCAAGCCATTCGGGAAGAACGCTGTAAACAATATTGGGGTTCGAAGAGTCAAGACCCCAGTTGGGGTATTCGCCCCATACAATGTAACCCATTTTGTCACAGTGATAGAGGAATCTCGGCTCAAAGATTTTCTCGTGAAGTCTTGCACCGTTGAAGCCGACATCAAGTGAAATCTGGATATCTTTGATGAGTGCTTCTTCTGTGGGTGCGGTATAAATTCCGTCAGGGTAGAATCCCTGGTCAAGAACAAGACGCTGGAAAACCGATTTGCCGTTGATAAGGAACTTGTAACCGTCGAGCTTGAGGTCACGGAGTCCGAAATAGCTGTCTACGCGGTCATCGTTGAATTTGAGCTCAAGGTCGTAAAGTCTGCCTTCACCGACATTCCAGTAAAATGCTTCTTTAAGGTCAAGATGAGCGTTGATAAGTCCGCCTCTTGTTTCAACACTTGCAACACCCATAATTCTGTCGTGGAAGAGTGCGAGTGCTTCAAATTTACCTTCACCGACTACCTTAGCCTGAATATCAACGGAGCAGTTTTCGGCATTTGGGAAAATCTTTATGCTTTCGATGTATGACTTCGGTGTGAATTCGAGCCATACTGTCTGCCATATTCCTGTTGTTCTTGTGTAATCACAGCCGTGAGAATAATATTCTTCACTCTGCTTACCTCTGGGCTGAAGGGGATTGCGGACATCGTCCTCAGCGTAAACCGTAACAGTATTTACACCCGGCTGAATGTGCTCTGTAATATCAAAGCTGAAAGAAATATAACCGCCTACGTGAGTACCTATTTCTTTGCCGTTTATGTAAACGGTTGCTTTATAGTCAACAGCACCGAAGTGAAGAACAGTTCTCATATCTGCGTAACGGTCAGGAATAACAAACTCTCTTGAATACCATACGGCAGCCATAAAGTCTTTATTTTCAATTCCTGAAAGAACGCTTTCGGGACAGAAGGGTACATTTATAACAGAATCAAAGCGTGTGCCTTTTTCATAAAATCTTTTTGCAAGACCGCTTTTGGAATTATCAATCTGAAAGCTCCATTTTCCGTTAAGGTTCAGCCATGCCTGACGCTGAAACTGCGGATTGGGATGCTCGGGGCGTGGTATATTCATAACAACAAACCTCCATTATAAGTTTCTGTTATAATACCATATATTGTTAGCTTGTTCAATAGAAATTACATATTTTGTTGAATCAGATTGAATTTTAAATAAAATTTCTGTACATTTGTTACAGAATGTGATATATTCAGTTTATAACTGTTAAGGGGGTAGTGTTTTGACGGAAAATGAACTTCTTACTGCACGGGTCGATGACTGTATCTGCTCGTGTGATGAAAGCTATCTTATAACAAACACTAACTTCCTTGATATCTATCAGCAGAGCACGGTTATTGAATACCTTAAGAAAAAGAATGTCAGATACGGTTTCTACGGAGGCTTTGCAGAGTGTGAACGAAAGACTGCTGTTTTTTTGCCTGATTACGCAGAAAGCGTTGATTACATAAAGGAAAACCCTGAGCTTTCTCCGATTGTTGCTCTTGAAATAAAAAAGGATAACTTTTCAACCCTTTCTCACCGTGATTACCTCGGGGCGGTAATGGGACTCGGAATAAAGCGGGAAGCGGTCGGTGATATCTTTGTTACGGAAAAAGGCTGCACAATGGCCGTTATACGAAGTGTTGCAGGCTACATTAAAGAAAATCTTACCTCGGTCGGACGGGGAAGCGTAAAAGTTGAAATAAACGATTGCTTTGAAAATTCTGAAAACAGCTCTACATACGAAACCAAACGCTGTTATGTTTCTTCAATGCGTCTTGACGGTGTTCTTTCGGCTGCATTTTCAATTTCAAGAAATACAGCTGTTGAAAAAATTAACAGGGGAGAGGTTCTTCTTAACGGGGTTGTAATGTCAAAGCCTGACGCTAAAGTGCCTTTTGGTTCAAAGCTGGTTATTCACGGTAGCGGAAAGGTTATGATTGATGAAGATGCCGGTATAACTAAAAAAGGCAGACAGGCGTTTTTAATAAGAAAATTTTAAAAGGTTGTGATTCAATGTTAAATATTGCACACAGAGGATTCAGCGGGAATTATCCCGAAAACACAATGCTTGCTTTTGAAAAGGCGATTGAAGCAGGTGCAGACGGAATCGAGCTTGATGTACATTTTACAAAGGACGGCGAGATTGTTGTAATTCACGACGAGAGGGTTGACCGTACATCAGACGGTGAAGGATATGTTGTCGATTTTACCTACGAAGAGCTTGCGAAATTTGATGCATCTGCAGGCTTTGCAGGTGTTTACGGTTTCAATAGAATCCCGACTCTCCGCGAATACTTTGAGCTGGTAAAGCCTGTTGAAGGCTTCATAACCAACATTGAGCTTAAAACAAGCATCAATGAGTATCCGGGTATTGAAAAAGCTGTGCTTGAGCTTATTGATGAATTCGGTCTTGAAGACAGAATTATTATCTCAAGCTTTAACCACTACAGTATTATGAGAACAAAGGCAATCAATCCGCGTATCAGGTGCGGTTTCCTTGAGTCAAGCTGGATTTATAATTTTGGTGAGTATACAAAGGCACGCGGTGTTGAGTGTGTTCATCCGCTCTTCCTTTCACTGAATGAGGGAAGTGTTGCGGAAATCAAGTCGAACGGTATTGGGATTAATACGTGGACGGTTAATAAAGAAGCTGATGTTGAGCGACTTTATAATCTTGGTGTAGACGCTGTTATAAGCAACTACCCCGATATGGTCAGAAGCGTTATTGACAGATTGGAAAAGTGAAAATAAAGTGAATATTTTTTCACTTTTTATCTTGAATTTAAGAAATCTTAGTAGTAAGATATAAAAAAGAAAATTTCTTGAGAGGTGCAATTTTATGTTTACAGGAAAACCGGAAGAATTCAGAGGTATTTACTCTTTGTTGCTTACTCCTTTTAAAGAGGATAAGTCAATCGACTATGATGTATATGCTCAGTATGTTGAGTGGCAGGCTTCAAGAGGATCACACCATCTTTTCTCAGTTTGCGGAAGTGCTGAAATGACTTGTCTTTCAATTGAAGAAAGAATCAAGTGTGCAGAAATCGCAGTTAAGCACGCTTGCGGAACTGAAATTGTTGCTACAGCTAACCTTGAAAAAACATGGCAGAATCAGGTTGAAGAAGTTAAGCGTATGGAGCAGACAGGTGTTGACGGTCTTGTTTTTGTAACAAGAGGTGTTGGCGACGACGATGATCAGCTTGTTAACTATCTTTCAGAGCTTGCTGAATATACAACTCTTCCGATTCTTCTTTATGAGTTCCCGGGCTTCAATCCGCACTGTATGTCAGGCGAAGCTTACGGCAAGCTTGTTGCAAACGGCAAGTTCAAGGGTATCAAGGACACAACATGCTCACTTGAACTCATTAAGGAAAAAATTGCTGTTCAGGGTGAATCAGCTGTTCTTCAGGCTAACATTCCGTATCTTTTCGATGCTTATGTTGCAGGTGCAAGAGGTGTTTGCGCAACTCCGACATCATGCGGTGCAAATCTTTTCCGTAAGATGTATGATGAGTTCTTCGTTGAAAAGGATATTCAGAAGGCTCGCGAAACATATAACGAAATTATCCTTCTTGACAACTGTATTGACAGCGGCTTCAATGCAAGTGCAAAATATCTTGTTCAGCTTCAGGGTATTCCGATGTCAACAGTTACAAGAGCAGGTGCAACTCTCAGCCCGGCAAGAAAGAGAAGCATTGAATCATTCCACGAGTATGCAACTCAGAAGGGCTTGCTTTAATTCTTAATTAAAAATTTATTTAAAAGAGCCTGTTTTTAGGCTCTTTTTTACATTTGATGCTAATTGTATATACATTTATACCATATTTGTATATCAAAATGTCTTGAAATCGGCAACATCTTATGGTAGAATTGTCGAAAAGGAGGAGATTGTATGGCTCCGCAGAATTCCGGTGAAAAGACTAAACTCTTAATTGCAAATTCTTTGAGAAAATTGATGAAGAAAAAGTCGCTTGACAAAATCAAAATACGTGAGATTGTTGAGGATTGCGGTGTTAACCGTCAGACCTTCTATTATCATTTTCAGGATATATACGCTCTTGTCGAGTGGATTTATACCTACGACGGAATACAGATATTCAATGAACATAAAGACAACTGTGATTGGATGTCGATGATCAAAAGAATGTTTGATTATCTTGAAGAGCATCAGGACGAAATCAAATGTGTTGTCAACTCAAAAGCAGAGAAGTTCTTCTATAACTTTGTGCATGAGAAAATTGGTATATGTGCAAAAATGGTAGTTGAGTTTATCTCCAAGGGTATGACAGTAGATTCATACTACAAGGTGTTTATTGCAGATTTCTATACCTATGCGGTCTGCGATGTTGTAGAAAACTGGATGCGTAACCGTAATGCAACAAGAATGTCGAGCGATGAGCTTATTCATCTGTTTGAACTTACAATGCTTGGTAATGTAAAGGTTGCACTTGAACGTTTTGAAAAAGAAACATTAATGCGTCATGAAGCTGCTAAAAACAGTTGACAAAGTGTAGTTTAAATGATAAAATAACTCGGTAAAGACGTTGACGAAGAGGGGAACAGCCTCAAGCCTTCAAGAGAGCCGTTGTTTGGTGAAAAACGGCAGGTGTCAAGCTGTTTTTGTAGCTTCCGAGTCGGAGAGAAGAACGCCCCCGGGTTATTAGACCTCTCCCGTTTCGCTTCGTAAAAGCACAGGACTTATGTCTTAAGTGGCATCTCAGATGCAATTTGAGTGGTACCGCGGGTTGTTACAGCTCGTCTCAAAGTTTTCCTTTGAGATGGGCTTTTTATTTTGTATTTATACTTTTATTTATACTTAGGAGGAGATATATATGGCAAAGGATCTTGCAAAACAGTACGATCCGAAAGACGTTGAAGACAGAACCTATAAATTCTGGCTCGACGGCAAATATTTTCACGCTGAATGTGACCCTGAAAAGGAGCCGTATACAATAGTTATACCGCCGCCGAACATTACGGGTCAGCTTCATATGGGACACGCTCTTGACAATACTCTTCAGGATATTCTTATCCGTTTCAGACGTATGCAGGGCTTTGACACACTCTGGCTTCCGGGTACAGACCATGCTTCAATTGCAACAGAAGCAAAGATCGTAGAAGCTATGGCTAAGGAAGGTCTTACAAAGGATGACCTTGGCAGAGATGGCTTCCTTGTCCGTGCGTGGGATTGGAAAGAAAAGTACGGCGGAAGAATCATCGAACAGCTCAAGAAGATGGGTTCTTCATGTGACTGGGACAGAGAACGCTTCACTCTTGACGAGGGATGCAGCAGAGCTGTACGTGAAGTTTTTGTAAGACTTTACGAAAAAGATCTTATCTACAGAGGCAACAGAATGGTTAACTGGTGCCCGTACTGCCAGACATCAATTTCAGATGCTGAGGTTGAATACAGCGAGCAGGACGGTAACTTCTGGCACCTTCTTTATACAGTTAAAGAAACAGGCGAACAGCTTGAGCTTGCAACAACAAGACCTGAAACAATGCTCGGTGATACAGCTGTTGCTATCAACGCTGAGGACGAAAGATATGCACACCTTCACGGCTGTCACGTAATCCTTCCTCTTCTTAATAAAGAAATTCCTATCGTATGCGACGAGCACGCTGATATGACAAAGGGTACAGGTGTTGTTAAAATCACACCTGCACACGACCCGAACGACTTCGAGGTAGGCAGACGTCACAATCTTCCGATGGTAAGAACATTTACTTACGACGGACATATGACAGGTGCTGCTGAAAAGGCTGCATATGATGAGCTTGTTGCAAGCGGCAAGGCTACTGCAGATGAACCCGAAGTTCTTGACTGCGGTAAGTATGCAGGCATGACAACAATGGAAGCTCGTAAGGCTATCCTTGCTGACCTTGAAGAGGGCGGATATATCAAGTATATCGAGCCTCTCAAGCACGAGGTCGGTACTTGCTACCGTTGTCATTCAACAATTGAACCGATGGTTTCAAAACAGTGGTTCGTTCGTATGGTACCTCTTGCAGAGCCTGCAATTGAAGCTGTTGAAAAGGGCGAAACTGTATTTATCCCTGAAAGATTCACAAAGAACTATATGAACTGGATGAGAGGTACACGTGACTGGTGTATTTCACGTCAGCTCTGGTGGGGTCATCGTATCCCTGCATGGTACTGTGCAGACTGTGGTGCAACTATGGTTTCTAAAACTGATATTGACACTTGTCCGCATTGTGCAAGCAAGAATGTCAGTCAGGATGAAGACACACTTGATACATGGTTCTCGTCAGCTCTCTGGCCGTTCTCAACTCTCGGTTGGCCTGATGAAACTCCTGATCTTAAGCACTATTATCCGACAAGTACTCTCGTTACAGGCTACGATATCATCGGTTTCTGGGTAAGCCGTATGATTTTCTCAGCTCTTGAGTATACAGGACAGGTTCCGTTTGATACAGTTCTTATCCACGGTCTTGTACGTGATGCTCTCGGCAGAAAGATGTCAAAGTCACTCGGTAACGGTATCGATCCTCTTGAGGTTATCGACCAGTACGGTGCCGATGCTCTTCGTCTTACTCTTGCAACAGGTAACAGCCCGGGTAATGATATGAGATTCTCTGACGATAAGGTAAGTGCAAGCCGTAACTTTGCAAATAAGATCTGGAATGCTGCAAGATTTATTCTTATGAATCTTGGCGAGGACGAAAAAGCACCTCACGTTCCGGAAGACCTTGCACTTGAGGACAAATGGATTCTCAGCCTTTACAATAACCTTGTTAAGGAAGTTACAGACAACCTTGATAAGTTTGAACTCGGTATTGCGGTTCAGAAGCTTTATGACTTCATTTGGGATGTATTCTGCGACTGGTATATTGAAATTGCAAAGATCCGTCTTAATTCAGGTGATGAGAAGGCTGCACAGACAGCTCGTGATATGCTCGTTTACATTATGTCAAACACATTGAAACTTCTTCATCCGTTTATGCCGTTCATCACAGAAGAAATCTGGCAGACACTTCCGCACGAAGGTGAGTCAATTATGATTTCAGAGTGGCCGACATATAAAGATGAGTTCAATTTTGCAGTTGAAGAACAGGAAATGGAAAGAATTATGGAAGCAGTCCGTGCTATCCGTAACCGCCGTGCAGAAATGAACGTTCCTCCGTCAAGAAAGGCGAAGTATTATATCGCAACATCTTATAAGGATACATTCCGTCAGGCAGGTATCTTTATGCAGCGTCTTGCTTCTTGCTCAGAGGCAGAGGTTGGCGACAGCTTCGAGTTTGACGATGCTGTATGCGTTGTTACAACAGATGCTAAGGTTTACATTCCTATGGGCGACCTTGTTGACTTCGAGGCTGAAATTGCACGTCTTGAAAAAGAGAAGGCTAAGGAACTCAAGGAACTTGACTTCATTGAAAAGAAGCTCAATAACGAAAACTTCGTTGCAAAAGCACCTGCAGCAGTTGTTGAAGGTCAGCGTGAAGCAGCAAAGAAGATTCGTGATAAAGTTGCAATGATCGACGAAAGCCTTGCAAAATTAAAGAAATAATAAAAAATGGTTAGTGCCTGGCACTAACCATTTTTGTTTACTTAATCA
>JAZRNR010000070.1:0-53488 GCA_045648305.1 Acutalibacteraceae bacterium | reverse complement strand
GCCACGTCAGTGGATGCGCCTACATATGCTCAGGCTCTGTAGAGTTGATTGACCTCTCAGAAAATTTACTTTTTCAGTTCGTCGTCGAGTCGTCGGCGACTTCGTGCGAAGTTGTTCCGCGTTTGTTGAAACAGCTCAACTGCGTATGTTTTTCTGTTTTGGCTCCAAAACCGCGTGCCGAGGGTTCAAGTCCTTCTGCCCCTGCCAAATACGATAAATCCGAACTCTTTAGCCATAGTCGGCGAAGCGTTCGGATTTATTTTTTCTTTGCCTGAATAACAGTGAACTCCCGTAGATTTTTCTGCGGGAGTTTTTTGTTGTGATGCTTTTGAGGCATTACAGAAGGTTATTAAAAATTAATTTAGATTTATATGTTGAAAATATATAATGATTGTGCTATAATGTACAAAATTTAATACTGAAATAAAGAGATACGGTTTTGAAAAGTTGTAAGCTGAGTAGATTTAATAGGGAAATCAGGTTCGAATCCTGAACAACCGCCATTACTGTGTAGGAATTGAAAATCAGATTAATGTCTGCATTTCTGCGGTTATAATCTGCTTTGATATCTGTTCCTTAAGTCAGAACACCTGCCGTGTCTTTTTAGGTTCAACACAACTTTGGTGAGAAGAGTGCAACCGATTTATCGTAGTATGGTAGATTTTGGATTGCGTTCTTTTTTATTTTGTGCAGTTCGAAGTTATTGTTGTCGTACCGCGTTAATCTGTTGTACTCTTTTGACCTTTTTGGTTGAAAGGGTATTTTTTATTTTGTAAAGGAGGTTTGACAAGTGATATCAGAAGAGAAAAAGTGCTGGGCGGCAGAACTTTTGAAAAGGAAAGCTGAGGAACTCGGAAGATTGCCCAAAAAGGATGATTTTGATGAACCCACACGGTCACGAATCAAAGCCTACCTCGGACCGTGGCCAAGGGCATTGGAAGCTGCCGGATTAAAAGAAGCGAAACCTGTTCCTGTAAAATCAAAAAAGAGAAAAAGAGCAACTATCAGGTCCAAAAACCAAACCGTTTCTGCACGACAGAAGTTGGAGAAACACAGAACCGAACCAAAATAACAGGATACTTTCGGTTAAAACAAAATGAAAAATATAAAAAGGAGATTCAATAATGAAAAAGCGAATTTTAAGCGTTATTCTTGCCATCGCAATGCTGCTAACAGCAACACCCCTTATGTCTGTTGCATCAGAAAGCGAATATGTTTATATGTCTGTAAGCTATGATGATAAATATATAAATGATAAAAACGGTACACCTATTGCTTATATTCCCGTATCCTTTGAAACACTTAAATCTATTGATTTGAATGAATACGGTCTTTCTGAATACCTCTATGATGAAGACGGTGACGGTAAATATGATATTACCGCCTTACAGCTTATCATCTATGCTCACGAAGAGCTTTACGGTGGCGATTGGAGCGAGATAACTTTTACAGGAAGTCCCGGAAGCTCATATTTTGCAGGCGGTCTTTTCGGCAGAGATGAAAATCTTAACTATTATCTGAATGGTCAGTATCCTCTTGCAAGTGCGGGTTGGGGTGCAACTTCTGACCAGATTGTTCTTGAAGCAGGCGACTTTATTGACCTTGCAGGCTTCACAAGCTGGGATTTTTATCAGGACTCGGCATATGGCTTCCATTATTTTGCTGATGCAAACGGTGATGTAACACATTCTTACACCGCAGAAGCAGCCAAGGCTTGTGATATCAAGCTTATTAAAGGCACAAAGGACTACGAATACAATTCTGTTTTCCTTGAAATTCCTGATTACGAAGTGCATTACGGTAAAGCACTCTATAACGAGACAGGAAGTGTTACAACTGATGACAGCGGTTGTGCATCAATCACATTCCCCTCTGCAGGAAAATGGTATCTTTGGGTTGATGGCGGTTACGGTAACGAATATGCCGGCTCAATCGTTTCTGCTCCCGGCTATGCAGAGGTAACAGTTACATCAGCGGAAGCTGACCGTCAGCCTCAGGATGTAAGCGCTGTGCTTAATGCTACAATGGCACAGCTTGCTGACACAATCAAAGAACCCGCTTTTGGAACAAATGCAGGTGAATGGACAGTATTGAGCCTTGCACGTGGCGAATATTTTGAAAAGAACAGCACATATTTTAATGATTACTACAACCGTATTGTTTCAACAGTAAATGAAACAGCTTCATCGGTTAATATGAACGGTGCACTCCACAAAAACAAATCAACTGAAAATTCCCGTCTGATTGTTGCACTTTCATCTATCGGTAAAGATGCAACTGCTGTTGGTGATTGGAATCTTGTTGAAGCATACAGCCTGAACGGTTTTGATTGGATTAAAAGGCAGGGTCTTAACGGTACGATATGGGCACTTATCGCGTTGGATTCGGGCAACTATGAAACAAGCGACGAAACCATCCGTCAGCAGTGTATTGATTCCATTCTCTCACTTCAGCATGATGATGGCGGTTGGGCATTACAGGCAAACAAGACTTACGCATCTGACCCTGATGTTACGGGTATGGCACTTCAGGCTTTGTATCCCTACCGCAATCAGACAGCTGTAGCTGAAGCTTGTGAAAAAGCATTTGATTGTCTTTCTGAAATGCAGCACGAAAACGGTACATTTGCATCAGGCGGAAGTGAATGCTCTGAAAGCTGTGCATGGGTAATCGTTGCCTGCACAACATGGGGTATCAATCCCGATACAGATAGCCGTTTTGTAAAGAACGGAAAATCTGTTGTTGACGGACTGCTTCTTCATTATCTTGAAGATAAGGCACAGTTTGAACATATTGCAGGCGCAGGCTCAAACGGTATGGCTACTGACCAGTCCTGCTACGCTCTTGTTGCTTACAAGCGTTTTATAAATAACAAAACAAATCTTTTTGATATGTCCGATGTTGAATTTGATGAAGATGTTGAAATCATTCCCGGTAAGATGACAGCAACTCTCGGTCTTCCTGCTGAAATATCCGATGAGGTCGGCAAAACTTTCAACGCAACAATCAGCATTGACCAGTGGGATAATAACGCAGGCTACAAGCTTATTGATTTTATTATGAATGTTCCCGAAGGTCTTACAGTTACGGCAGTTACAGCCGAAAGCCGTCTTTCGGGCGGAACGGTAAATTACAACGTTGAAGAAAGCACAGGCAAGCTCCGTGCAGTTTACTTTGACGCTAACAACCACAGCGATATCACAGTAAGCGGAACCACCTTCCCGGCACTTCTTTTCACAATTACTTTCCGTGTCGATTCCGTAACTGCAGGCGACAAGCTTGGCTTTAACATCAGCGGAATGTCAGTTAAACTCAATTCAGATTCTGCAGATGAAAACTCTATGATTATTGTTGACATTACGGATGCAAGCGGTACGGTAAATGTTGTAACAGGTGTTTCTTATAGCGCAATGTGTCTCTATGTTGGTGATAATGTTGACCTTATTCCCTCGGAGAAAATGGCCGTTGCAGTAGCAGTTGTCGGTGCAAAGGCAGGTGCAAATCTCAGCTACAACGACGGCATCAACGGTTATGAATTCAAGTACAGCACAGAAATTTCTGATAAAACAGGCATTTCAACTTACGTTGCACTTGTTGACTCTTCAATTGACATGGCGAAGTTCGTTGATAAGCAGAATTTTGTTCTCTCTGATGACAACGCTGATGAAATCACATTCGGTGATGCAAACGGCGACGGAGTAATCAATGCACAGGATGCACTCGGTGCAGTTGACTCCTGGCTTCGTAAAACAGATGCACCGTCAGATGACAAGATTCTCGCCCTCAATGTGAACAGTGACAGCAGAATCAATACATTTGATGCTCTCGGTATCGTTGAAGCGTTTGTAGACGGCAGTGAATATATAGTTGTTACAAAGGCAGCAACTATTACAGCGAACAACTAACTGATTATTAATTAAGGGGTGGGACTGACACTCCCACCCCTCTTGGGAGAATGAATATGAGCAAAAGTAAATTGGAACCGAAAACAAAAAAGAGAATAAAAATTGGTATCTCAATCGGCGTTTTACTGCTTTTGTTGATACTGATTCTCCTTTTTTCATTCTGCGGTGAAAACCCGTTCGGCAAACCTACACTTACAATAGAAACTCCGCAGAAAATCAGCCTTTCCGAAACAGATGAAATCACCCTCAACGTGACAATATCATCATTCGGTGAAGCTATATATCCTGCTGCAAGTATGAGCATTGTTTTTGACCCGTCAAAGCTTGAGTTTATAGGTATAGAAGAAGGTAACGTTTTTATCCGTAATGACGGCGAAGAGATTGAACAAAGACTGCCGGACTGGAGCTGTAACCCGACTCAATGCAACAAAACGGGTAAAATAAACATTATGTACCTTGACACAACAGGCGGAAAGAATGCGTTTGACAAAGACTTGCTTGCAAAGGACAACAATGTTGTGCTTCGCCTGAAATTCCGTCTCAGAGGAAGTCTTCGCAAAGGTGATGTATGTGACCTTGTTTTCGAAGATGCTGTTTTTGCAGCATCAGACGAAACACAAAGTCTTGCAATGACAACCGATACACTTAATGTCAGAAACGGCAAAATTGTTATAGGAGATTAAAATGAAAAGAATAATATGTTTAATTTTAGCCTTAGTGCTTCTTATGACAACTACAGCCTGCAGCGGTAATTTCACACAGGTAAACCTTAATGAACCCATAGCTATTCCGGAAAACGGGATAGTTGAGAAAAGTGTTTTTGATAAAATAAAAAACGAGAATGCTATTGCCACTTTCACAGGTTCATCAAATGACATTAAATACGAATGGACTGTTTTCGGCAGTGACATCAATGAAACAAAGGATGTAAATTTATCCGTTGTCCTGAACAAATCAGATAAGGGCATAAAGGTCAATTTTACCGAAACGAAGGATTTTGGTTTTCCTGCCCTGCTTTCTATTCATATCAACGAAAAATGGTCAGCAGACAGTGCAACCGCTTTTAACGGTGGCAAGGGTGTTTATTCTGTTTCTGTAACAGGGAGTAAAACAAGTATTCTGAATATATCTGTAAACAAGATTGTTCCTGAAATTGAAATTCTGCCCGATGAAACAAATTATACAGAAGACACTACTGCCGAAAATACAAATCCGACAGAAAACGATTCTTCAGATACTACAACCACCAACGGAAAAGACAATTATCTTTCAGGTGCACAGAGCTCTGGTGACAGAGTTTATTCTGACGGTACAGCAACAGAAAAAGATAAATATGAAACAGACCCCGTACCCGAAGGAAAACCTATGCCCGTTGAGCCTGAAAATCAGGAAATCAACAACAAAAAGAAATACACCTGCACCTTTTCCATCGAATGCTCAACAATCCTGAATAACCTTTCTGACCTCGACCCTGATAAACGTCATCTGGTACCTTCAGACGGTGTTATTTTACCACCTACAAAGGTGACATTCTATGAAGGTGAATCAGTCTATGATGTGCTTCAGCGTGTTTGTAAGGAAAACAACATACATATGGAATCCTCATGGACTCCTGTTTATAACAGTGCCTATATCGAAGGCATAAACAATCTTTATGAATTTGACTGCGGCGAGCTTTCAGGCTGGATGTACCGTGTTAACGGATGGTATCCCAATTACGGTTGCTCCCGTTATCAGCTTGCAGACGGTGAAAAAGTGGAATGGCGCTATACATGCGACCTCGGCAACGATGTCGGTCGTGAAGGAACTTGGTAAAATTTATGAGAGATTCATTTTCAGAATATCATCCTTTTATAAACCTAATATATTTTGCATTTACGATAAGCTTTTCTCTTGTGCTGACGCACCCGTTGGCACAAGTGATTTCTCTCATATGTGCTGTTATTTATGCAATAAGCATCAACGGCAAAAAGAGCGTGAAATTTCTCTTGAAATACTGTCTGCCGATGGTGCTTCTGACTGCATTTATCAACCCTGCATTCAATCACGAGGGTGCAACAACTCTGATGTATTTTCCGAACGGCAATCCTCTTACACTTGAAAGTATTTTATACGGATTTTCTGCAGGTGTGATGATAATTACAACGCTGATGTGGTTTTCGTCGTTTAACAGAGTGATGACAACGGACAAGTTTATCTATCTTTTCGGCAAGGTTATTCCTGCTTTGTCACTTGTGCTGAGTATGTCTTTAAGATTTTTTCCTAAATTCAAATCGCAGATGCAGACTGTCGCTGAAGCACAAAGAAGCATCGGCAGAGATGTTTCAAACGGAAGCCTTTTCGAAAGGACAAAGACGGCAATTCACATATTTTCAATTATGATAACATGGTCGCTTGAAAACGCCATTGAAACGGCTGACAGTATGATAAGCCGCGGCTACGGACTAAAAGGCAGAACTGCTTTTTCGATTTATCGATTTGAAGAAAGAGACAAATACGCTCTTATATGGCTTTCTTTCTGTGGATTGTTTATCATTGCGGGGACTTTGCTTAACGCTTTCGGCTTCAGATATTTCCCGGATGTTCGTTATGCTGCATTTGATATGACAACAATACCTTTTTACTGTGCATATTCTGCACTTTGCATTACACCCGTGATATTAAACTTAAAGGAGGAGAGAAAATGGAAAACTTCAGTTTCAGAAATGTAAGCTTTGCATATCCCGAGCAGGAAAACAAAGCTCTCCGTAATATCTCCTTTGAGGTAAATCAGGGTGAATTTCTGATTCTTTGTGGTCCGTCAGGCTGCGGCAAATCTACACTTCTGCGTCACCTCAAAACCTGCCTTACACCTCACGGTGTAGTTAACGGTGAAATTCTGTTTAACGGCAAACCACTTAATGAGGTTAACGAAAGAACACAGGCACAAGAGATAGGCTTTGTGCTTCAGTCTCCCGAAAATCAGGTGGTAACCGATAAGGTATGGCACGAGCTTGCTTTTGGACTTGAAAGCCTTGGCTATGATACACCGACTATCCGCCGCCGAGTGGCAGAGGTTGCAGCTTTCTTCGGTATTGAAAATTGGTTCTATAAGAATGTAACCGAGCTTTCAGGCGGTCAGAAACAGCTTCTCAGCCTTGCTTCGGTTATGTGTATGAATCCGAAAATACTTGTTCTTGATGAACCTACAGCACAGCTTGACCCTATTGCCGCTTCTGATTTCCTCGCTCTTCTCGGGAAAATCAACCGTGAGCTCGGTATAACGGTTATTCTTACCGAACACAGACTTGAAGAAGCTTTTCCCTTTGCAACAAGAGTTATTGTTATGGAGAAAGGTGAAATTATCTGCGATGATTCTCCCGAAAAAGTTGGACTTCATCTTCGTCAAAAGGATAACGGAATGTTCCTTGCTATGCCTACAGCAATGAGAGTGTGGGCAGGTGTTGAAACGAAGCTTGACTGTCCGATTACCGTACGTGACGGTAGTGAGTTCCTGACTGAAAGAAGCAAAGAAAAAGCACTTCTTCCCCTTGAAAGGGAAAAAGTGCATACATATACTGACGAAATAACTCTTGAGTGTGATGAAATATGGTTCAGATACGAAAAAGACCTGCCCGATGTTATAAAAGGCTTTTCTCTCACTCTGCACAAGGGTGAATTTTATGCAATTCTCGGCGGTAACGGTGCAGGTAAAACAACAACGCTGAAAGTAATTTCGGGACTTCGCAAGGCTTACCGAGGTAATGTAAAAGCAAATGGTAAGGTTGGAATGTTACCACAGAATCCGCAGGCGCTTTTTGTAAAAAGAACAGTGCGTGAGGATTTATATGAGGCTCTCAGTAATGTAAAAATCTCAAAGAAAGAAAAGGATGAGCAGGTTGCCCGTGTAGTTGGTCTTTGCTCGCTGACAGATTTTCTTGACCGACATCCTTATGACATTTCAGGCGGTGAACAGCAAAGAACCGCACTTGCAAAGGTTCTTCTTACCGCACCCGATATACTTCTTCTCGATGAACCGACAAAAGGCTTTGATGCAGAATTAAAAGTAACATTTGCGGATATTATTGGTAAGCTGACAAATCAGGGCGTAACCGTGCTTATGGTCAGCCATGATGTGACCTTCTGTGCGGAATATGCACACAGATGCGGTATGTTCTTTGACGGTAATCTTGTCGCAGAGGGCACTCCCCGTGAGTTTTTCTCAGGCAATAGCTTCTACACAACATCTGCAAACCGTATGGCAAGGCATATTATTCCCGATGCGGTAACGGTTGATGAAATCATTGCTTGCTGTGGCGGAGAGATTAAGAAAAAAGAAAGTGCAGATGAAACAACACCTTTGCCTGAGCCTGCCCCGAGAAGTGTAAATTTCAAGCCTGAACCACTTAAACTATGGCGTAAAATTCTTGCTGCAGCATCAGGGCTTGTTTCATTAGCTGTGTTTTTCTATGCAACAGGAATTTCCGATTTATCAGCACTTATAAATTCTTCGGGCATAAGTGAAGCGGGTAAAAATCAATTATGGCTTTACGGTATTTTGTTTGTTGCTCTTACCGTGTTTATGATTGCAATAGGAAGACGGAGCGAACCACCGCTTATAGTGCAGACACCGAAAGAAAAACGGAACTTAAGCAAGCGGACAATTGTGGCATCTGTTGCTATATTGCTCTTTATTCCTCTGACCATATTTGCAGGAATTTTCTATCTCGACAACCGACAGTATAATATTGTTGCTTTGCTTGTTCTTCTTGAGTGTATGTTGCCGTTTATTCTCGTGTTTGAGGGCAGAAAGCCTAAGGCAAGAGAGCTTGTAACGATTGCTGTGCTTTGTGCAATAGGAATAGCAGGCAGAAGTCTCTTTTTTATGTTACCGCAATTCAAGCCTGTTCTTGCACTTACAATAATCGCAGGTGTAGCTTTCGGCGGAGAAGCGGGATTCCTTGTAGGAGCCGTTACAATGCTTCTTTCAAATATGCTGTTTTCTCAAGGACCGTGGACTCCATGGCAGATGTTTGCAATGGGTATCATCGGTTTCCTTGCAGGAATTCTTTTCAAAAAAGGATGGCTTCGCAGAACACGGGTTTCCCTTGCCGTTTTCGGTGCATTTGCCGCTGTTGTTATTTACGGCGGAATAATGAACCCTGCATCAATGCTTATGTATTCGTCACAGGCAATCACAGTTAAAGCCTTGATGGCATATTATATTTCAGGTCTTCCCATGGACTTGGCACACGGCTTCGGAACTGTAATATTTATTATGCTTGCTGCCGAGCCGATGCTCGAAAAAATGGACCGTATCAAGGTAAAATACGGGTTGGTTGAGTAGGAGTTATAAATAAAATAAGTTGTTTATTCCTCAGAAAAACTTTTAGAAAGCTACCTGTTTTTTTAACAATATTATATATAGAGAAACAAATGAACGAACAAAATAATAATTTGACAGAGCACCGTGTTCGGTTCTCTAACCAATCTGAACATGTAACAAAACCTGAAGCAAAACAGCTTCAGGTTTTTCTTTTTATTAAAATTATTTTTTTCTAACATATTAAAACTGAAGACACAGGCTATAGGAATTTCTCACACAGGAACAGATTCTTGTTGCTTGTGGGTGGATGAGCAATACAGATATGCATTAAGTATTGTTCGTCTGCTGAGGTGCCGTGAGATGCGAATTGTTTTAAAATTCGCAGGTAGGCATCTCCTTCCAAACCAAAACGATATTTTAAAACAATTTACAGTTTTGGTTTGGGGACAGAGTTGAAAAACTATTTTAAAATTTCAACTCTGTCCCGGAACGGTGGCTTTTTCGAAAGAAAAAGAACCGGTCCATGCTAACGGTTATTCAGTTATTTAACGGAATAACCAGTTAGCAGGACGAAGAAGTGGTTTTCACTTCGGTGTAATGGGTTTGCATCGACCCTTACGGATGAATTTTAAAACAAAATTCGTCGCTTCAATCGAAGCCCTTGAACAGTTTAACTCCTAAAGGTGGACGGTTTGAAAGTCCGTTGCTTACGTAAAAACTTTCAAAAATCTTGTAAAGGTGAAAAAGACAGGCTAATAACAGTTTTTATTTTCATCTAACATAGTATTTATGAACCTTAAAACGAGGAGGTGAAAACCTATGAAAAAGAAAAAACACCATAAGAAAAGTATAAGCCGAAAATTACGAGACGAATCTAACATATTCTTTTCGGGATATGAAAATAATGTAACCCGTTCGTCATTCATCAGAAATTATGCGAGATTCATCGAGTACTGCAGAAAAGAACACAACTGTAAAACCAAAGAAGAATGTAAAGAACAGATATTTAAATATATAGATTATCTGAAAGAAAAAGGATACACAGCAAGCACGATTCATACATACCTTGCGCCCGTGGGTTTGTATCACGGAGTGTCACTCACAGAAATGAATTTACCTAAGAGACATAATGCAGATAATATACGTTCTCGAAAGAAAAAGAAATACAGGGCTTCTGCTGATACAAAAAATCCGTTGTACTCCCGAACAGTTGAATTTCAAAAAAGAGTAGGCATCAGAAGAAACGAATTGAAGAATCTCCGAAACAATGATTTCGGGTATGACGAAAGCGAATACCCTTGTGTAATTGTTCGCAAAGGTAAGGGCGGTAAGGAGACATACCAAAGGGTGATTCCGAGTGACATTGATTTTGTTAAATCATTTTTTGACGGCTCATCTAACATATTATTTTCAGCAGATGAGATGAATAATGACATCGATTATCACCACATCAGAGCCGAGCAGGCCGTCAGGGCATATAACTATTATACAGAAAGACTAAAAAACGAACCCGAATACAGAAAACAGCTCGAACAGGAAATTGAAAAACGATGGAAGCTCAAAAACATCGATAAGAAAACAAAGAAGCCAAAACCGTTTGATAAGAAAGAAATCCGTGGACGATATCACATCCGCGGTAAGAATAAAGAGCTCGCCAAGAAGAAAGGCTTGCCGTTGGTTTATGACAAAACGGCTCTGATGGCCGTTTCAATTTTCAATCTTTCGCATTGGCGCGTCGATGTGACTGTTTCAAATTATCTGTTAGCAAATTAAAAAGAAAATCCTACGAAAGGAGGTGTGTTAATGTCAAAGAACCCAACGAACAGAAAGGTTGGGGAGGTGTTGAATGTTGAAATAAAGAAGGGAACGGAAGCAATTCCGAAAAGTGCATATGAAGAATTGGCGAGATACTTCTTGCCGGAAATTCTCGCTTATTATGAAAAACAAGAAAGGAATTCAGAAAATGAAAACACTCTTAAATTATTATCTTAAAAAAGTAAAGCTTATGGCCTTTACAAACGCGTTTTTGCGCGCTATATTAATCCAGAATGGAGGAATGAAAATGAATGCAGTCATATATGCAAGATATTCGAGCAGTTCTCAGCGTGAAGAATCAATCGAAGGTCAGCTGCGTGAGTGTAAAGCTTATGCTGATAAGAACAACCTTAATATTGTAGGTACATATATTGATAGGGCACGTTCAGCACGAACAGACAATCGACCTGATTTTCAAAGAATGATTAGAGATAGTTCAAGTAAAAACTTCGACCATGTTATTGTGTGGAAGCTCGACAGATTTTCTCGTGACAGATATGATAGTGCAATATACAAAGCCATACTGAGCAATAACGGGGTTAGAGTTGTTTCTGCGACCGAATATATTTCAGATGAACCCAACGGTGTTATTTTGGAATCAGTGCTTGTAGGTATGGCTGAGTATTATTCCAAAGAACTTGCACAGAAAGTTAAAAGAGGTCATCATGAAAATGCACTTAAGAGTAAGTTTAACGGCGGAACGCTGACTATCGGTTACAAGATTGATGCAAACAGAAAATATGTTGTAGACCCTGAAACGGCACCGTTTGTTGTTGAAGCTTTTAAGTTGTATCGCGAAGGAAACACCATCAAAGAAATTGTGCAGATTTTAAACAACAAAGGAATGAGAAACACTCTCGGAACAAAAATGTCAATAACAACAATGACTAATCTGCTTAAAAACAGAAAGTATTTAGGTGAGTATAGATATGGTGATGTTGTAAATAAAGGAGAAATACCTCAAATTGTTTCCGAAGAGTTGTTCAATGAAGTTCAGAAGACTTTCGCCCGAAATAAAAAAGCAACAGCGAGACATAAAGCAAGTGATGACTACCTGCTTACAACAAAACTTGTTTGTAATGACTGTGGCTCTTTGTGGGTAGGAGAAATAGGGACAAGCCGTAATGGCAACAAGTACCGCTATTATAAATGTATCAACGCAAAGCGTAAGAAAGGCTGCACAAAGAGAAAAGGACTCAAGAAAGAAGAGCTTGAGGATTTAGTAATTGAAAAGATTAAGAATTTTCTCTTGAGTGATGAGGTGATTGGTAATATAGCAGATTATATTCTTAAAGAACAGAAAACTGAAAATGTTGTATTGCCAACACTCAAAGCCCAATTGAAAGAAATTGTCAAGAAGATAAATAATCTTGTCGCTGCGATTGAAGACGGTCTGTATACTTCTTCAACTAAAGATAGATTGCAACAACTTGAAGCCGAGAGGAATGAAACGGAAATTCTTATTGCTAAAGAAGAACTCAGCAAACCGACACTTTCAAAAGAAGACATCATCCGTTGGTTTAATGACCTCAGAAACCTCAATATAGAGAGTCTTTCAGGAAGAAAGCGTTTGATAGATATTTTTATAAATTCAGTTATAGTTTATGACGATAAACTTTTGATTGTATTCAATTACAGGGACGGCGCAGACACCGTCCCTGTAGAAATAATAAAATGTTCGGATATAAGTATTAGTCTCCCACCAGCAAAGAGCATCTGCAATAGCAGATGCTTTTTGCTTTTTATTTTTTTACAAAAAATCTGTTATTTCATATTTTATTGACAAAAAACAAAATCTCTGTTACATTATAAAGTGCAAATATTATATAACAGAGGTGTTATTTATGGCAAAAACAATTCAGGATATTCTTGATATTATCAAGGAAAAAAATATCCGTATGGTTGACTTCAAGATGGTTGATATCAACGGCCAGTACCGTCATGTTACGATCCCTGCAGAGAACTTTTCTGAGGATACAATGAAGAGCGGTATCGGTTTTGATGCTTCAAACTATGGCTATGCTGTTGTTGAGAAGAGTGACATGGTTTTCATTCCCGACCCTGACACAGCAAACATCGACCCGTTCTGCGAAATTCCGACTCTTTCAATGACAGGTAACGCGATGATTATCGACACTCCTGAAAACCGTCCTCTCGCTCAGTATCCCCGTAACATCATCAAGGCTGCTGTTGAATATATGAAGAACAGCGGTATTGCTGACGAGATGAAGATTCTTCCTGAGTTCGAGTTCTATCTTTTCGACGATGTTACATGGAACGTTGACGGAAGATACATCGGTGCTACAGTTGATGCAAGCCAGTCTTACTGGAACTCTGCAACAGACGGTCACGGTGTTGTTGTTCCGAAGCAGAAGAACTACCATATTGCAAAGCCGTTTGACACTTCTTACGAATGCCGTAGCGAAATGTGTATGCTTATGAAGGATTGCGGTATCGAAATTAACTACCACCATCCGGAAGTTGCTGCATCAGGTCAGTACGAAATCGAGCCTCAGCTCGGCGAAGTTGTACATATGGCAGATGCTACAATGATGATCAAGTATATCATTCATAACACAGCTCTTAAATATGGCAAGAGTGCTACATTTATGCCGAAGCCGATCTACGGTGAAGCAGGCAGCGGTATGCACGTTCATATGATCCTCTTTAAGGATGGCGAGCCTGTATTCTCTGACGATAACGGTTACTCACACCTCAGCGAAACAGCTCATTACTTCATTGGCGGTCTTCTTAAGCACATCGGTTCACTCTGTGCTATCACAAACCCGAGCACAAACTCATTCAAGCGTCTTGTTCCCGGCTATGAAGCTCCCGTTACTGTTGGTTATGCAACATCAAACAGAAGTGCTGTTATCCGTATTCCTGCATATGCAAAGAGCCCGGATAAGCGCCGTTTCGAGCTCCGTAACCCTGATGCAACATGTAACCCGTATTTCTGCTATGCTGCAATTCTTATGGCAGGTCTTGACGGTGTTAAGAATAAGATTGACCCGCGTGCAAACGGTTGGGGTCCCTACGATATGAACCTCTACAACCTTCCTGAAGAGGAGAAGGCAAAGCTTCAGGGCTTGCCCGTATGTCTTGAGGATGCTCTTGACTGCCTTGAAAAGGACTTCGATTACCTCACAGAGGGCGGAGTATTCCCCGAAGAGCTTATCCGTAACTTTATCAAGACAAAGCGTGCTGAGTGCAGCCAGCTTTCTGCTATTCCTCATCCCGCAGAGTTTGATAAGTACTATAACCTTTAATCCTTAATTATAGTTAAAAAAACCGCTTCTTTTTAAAAGAAGCGGTTTTTGCAGTTTTGTGTTATTCTGAGATGCTTTCAGCTCTTCTGAGGGCATCGTCAATGTGCGGACAGAAGTTATCTTTACCTACGGCTTTATAGAATCCTGATTTCTTCATAACCTGTAACGGCTGACCGTTAACGTGTGAAAGAATGAGCTGTACGCCCTGTTTTTCACATTTTTTGTGAAGAAGCTCCAGTGCACTGAGTGCTGTTGAATCAAGCGAAGGAACGGCTCTCATTCTGAGAATAAGACAGCGTGTGTAATCCTTAAGGATGATTTCGGGAATTTTGTCTGCTGCACCGAAGAAGAGGGGACCGCTGATTTCGTAAACTCGGATATCCTTCGGAACTTCACGAAGGTCGATGCTGTCTTTGTCCGTGTCGGGGTCAATATACTTCCAACCGTTGACGGATGTTTCGTCGCTCATTCTCTTCATAAAGAGCATCGCTGTGAGAACCATACCTACGGCAATAGCAACAACAAGGTCGAAAACAACAGTAAGAATAAATGTTACAAGGAGGATGAGAATATCGTTTTTCGGAGCGGGTTTAGCTATGTGAAGGAATTTTTTCCATTCGCTCATATTGTATGCAACCATAAAGAGAATTGCTGCGATAGTCGGCATCGGAATAAGGCCTGCATACGGCATAAGGAAAAGAAGCACGAGAAGAAGAACAACCGCGTGAACCATACCTGCAACGGGTGTTCTGCCTCCGTTTTTAGCGTTTGCTGCTGTTCTTGCAATGGCACCTGTTGCGGGGATACCGCCGAAAAGAACAGATGCGATGTTACCAATACCCTGACCGACCAATTCAGCGTTGGAATTATGACGTGAGTTAACCATACCGTCAGCAACAACACAGGAAAGAAGCGATTCAATTGCCGCAAGCACCGCAATGGTAAATGCATCGGGAAGGACAGCGGATATCTTTTCAAAGCTGAAATCCATACCACTGAAGTTGATTACGGGAAGACCTGAGGGGATAGTGTAAAGGTCACGGATTGTGTAAACTCCGTCTTCGAATCCCGGAATAAAAGCAACCATAAGAGCACCTGCGAAAACAGCAATAAGTGAAGGCGGTACTTTTTTCTCGAATTTCGGATAAATTATAAGTATTGCAAGGCTGACCGCACCGACAACAAGTGACTGCCAGGAAAAGCTTCCGATAAATTCAATGTTTGCTTCGATTTTTTCGATTGTTTCAATAGGCTTAACACCGTCAGCGTATGTAAGACCGAGAAAGTCCTTGATCTGTCCGATAAAAATTGTGAGGGCGATACCTGAGGTGAAACCCGTTGTTATTGTATGGGGAATAAACTTGATTAGTGAACCGAAGCGGAAAATACCCATAGCAATAAGCAGGATACCTGCAATAATCGTTGCGATGAAAAGACCGTCCATACCCTGGGTTGCGACGATACCTGCAACAATTGATGCGAAAGCGGCTGTCGGACCCGCAATCTGTATACGGCTGCCGCCGAAAAGAGAAACACAGAAACCAGCCGCAATTGCAGTGTAAATACCGCAAGCAGGCTCAACGCCTGATGCAAGTGCCAACGCGATTGACAACGGTAAAGCAATGATTGCAACAATAATACCTGCCGTAAGATCTTTTGTGAATTGCTGGGCAGAATACTTTTTCATTACCGAAAAGAATTTCGGTTTAAGATAAAAACTTTTCAATTAAAACATCTCCTTTTTTGCCGAAGACGATTATATTATTTTTCACAAAAAAAGTAAAGAGGATTTGTGCACTTTTTCGAAAAATATAAAAAGAAAATGCTCTACAGACAGTTAAAATCTGTAGAGCTGTTTTTAAGGTTTAACGTAGTCGGGGAATTCAAGGGTTTGTGTTTGTCTGTCAAAAAGACGGAAGTCTGCACCGTTGTCCCAGACAATGCAGGGTATGCCGAAACTGTTTGCAGTACTGAGCAAGAATTCTGCCCTTTCGGCAAGGTTTTCAAGATTTGTTCTGTCTGTCCAACCGTATTCACCGAGCACAACACCGTAACCTTTTTTGATGAAAAACTTGTAAAAGTTTCTGAGGGTATGATATATCTCGGATTTCTCTTTCAATGAGAGTTTCTTTTCACAGTCAAGAAATTCGCTTCTGTGAGCTGTGCCGGGATAAAAATGTACAGAAAAGAGAATATGTGCATCGTCGGGAAGTCTGACTTCGGAAATCGTTTCCTTTTCGCATCTTGCGGCGTAGGCAGGCATCATAACGAAACGTGTTGTGTTGTTGCCGCCACTTTTACGGATTATGTCAAGAACGGCACAGTTAAGACGGTTTACAACACCGTAATATTCCTCCGTTCCTGACCATTCGTTTTCATCACCGACGACTCTCGGTTCGTTCATTGTTTCAAAAATAAGACGCTCGTCATAATCTTTAAAGTGCTCACTGACCTGCGTCCAGAGTGTTGTCAGTATGAGCGTTGTCTGCTCCTCGTGAGCCTCATCTGTTATGAGCCAGAATCTGTCGTCGTGATGCACGTTGATGATGGCATACATTCCGCAGTCAAGAACCATATCTGCAATTTCTTTCACTCGGTTAAGCCAGGCTTTGTCGATTGTATAGTTTTCGTCCATATGCGGTGTCCAGGTTATCGGGATACGAACAGAACTGAAACCAGCCGCTTTGACAGATTCGATCATTTCTTTTGTAGTGTACGGATTGCCCCAATAGACCTCGCTTTCAAGGCCCATCTTTTCCTCTTTCTCAAGGTTACAGGCATCAAGTGTGTTGCCAAGATTCCAACCGTTACCGATTTTTTCGGCAAAGACAACGGACTCTGTCTGCGGACCTTCGGGGAAGAAGATTGCATCGTTTATGTTTGAAAAACAACCGCCGATGAAGCTTACAATCGCAGTAAATATTGCAACAATTGATTTAAACATATTTTTCACTCCTGTTCATTTAATCAGCATTTAAGTTCCTTTGCTTTTTGCTTATGGTAAAGGCTGACCTTGCCCGAGAAAACACGTGATGAAAAAGCTGCCGCAGCGAAAAGAATAAATCCGTTTGTGCCGAAAAGCTCAACTGCAAGTACTGCAGAGGCGATCGGACAGTTTGTAACTCCGCCGAAGAATACGGTCATTCCGATTGCGGCACAGAAACCTATCGGCAGCCCGAAAACGGACGCTAACGCGGCACCGAGAGTTGCACCGATGAAAAATGAAGGAACAATTTCTCCGCCTTTGTAGCCTGCGGAAACGGTTATAACTGTAAAGATAATTTTCAGAAGGAAGGCTTCGGGTCGGACGGTACCTTCTTCAAAAATTCGTTCTATAACGAAAACACCGCCGCCGTTGTAATCGGTACCGAATATAAGTGTAAGAATAATAACTCCGCAACCACCGATAAATATACGGATAAAGGGATTTTTGAAAATACGTCCAAAAAGCTTCTCACTTCCGTGAAGAGAGTGGCAGAAGAAATAAGCTGCCAAGGATACAATAACGGCAACTCCGAATGTTTTCAGAAGGTTGATTATAGTGAAATCGGGAACAGCTTCAACGTGAAATCTTTCGGGATGAACACCGATTGCGGTTGAAATGAAGTAAGCTGTGATGCTTGAAATGAAGGCAGGAAAAACTGCAACTGCATTCATCCTTCCGATAACCGCAACCTCAAGAGCAAAAACGCACGCTCCGACGGGGGTTCCGAAAACAGCAGAAAAAAGAGCCGCCATACCGCAGATTGTCATTACAGCGTGAGTTCGTTCGCCTGCCTTGATAATCTTTGAAACAAATTCTGCAATTCCGCTTCCAAGCTGAAGAGCAGCGCCTTCTTTACCTGCCGAACCACCGAAAAGGTGAGTGATAACGGAAGCGATAAAAATAACGGGTACAAGAAGAATCGGAACATTTTTACGTCCCTGGACAGATTCGAGAGCTCTGTCTGTACCAAGTCCTTCTGTCTTTGTCAGTTTGTAAAGTCCGACAGAAGCAAGACCGCCAAAGGGCAGAAGAAAAACAAGCCAGGGGTTCTGGCTTCGCAAATCCGTTACAAAGCTGATGCTGCGTGCAAAAGATCCGCCGATTGCACCGCACAGAATGCCGACAGCAAAAGCCGCGAGGATAAGAAGCAACCACTTTGTAATCTGTTTTATTCGGTCATCTGATTTTTCTTTATTGATTTTAAAAGTTTTCATTTATATCACCTGAGCAATTATAACTGATTGCAAAATATAACGCGCAGTCTGCGATTTTTGTTTCGTCAGAATGCGCGTCCGATTATAGCACAGAACAATAAAAACTACAACATTATTGTTAACATATTCTTATTTTTATTTGCAAAAAATTTCAATAGCAGAAGAAATGAATTCTGCTGTGCCGTTGCCGTTTTTGTCAATATTTTCTTTGAAACGCTCGTCTGCAACATACATCTGACCGAGTCCTGCAAGAATTTCTTTTGTGCAGGTATAAAAATTTTCGGTGATATAAGCCTGAAGCTTATTAACAAGAGCCTGAGCAGATTCACTTTCGGGGGTTGCACCGTTTTTGAGTGCCTCGGCAAATTCTGCAAGAACTGCATTGAGCCCTGCGTTGACGTCATTCATTTTTTCTTCAGAATAACCTGCGGTCTTTCTTTCACTTTCTTTGTAAGCTTCCGTATTTCCCCAACGCTGTTTTGCTTCGTTTTCGTATTCTTTGCGTGCCGATTCATATTTATTGTTGTTAAATGTGTTCATCGGTATTTCTCCTTTTTCAAATTTTTCAATTGCGCAAATGAGATTTTCAAGATGTTCTTTTTTAAGGATAAGAAGCTCCTTTTGCTTGCTGAGTGCTGACTTTTTGTCATAGCTTTCGGATGAGATAATTTCGGCAATGTCTTTAAGCGGGAAGTCAAGCTCACGGAAAAAGAGAAGTTCCGTCATCCTTTCAAGCGAACCTTCGTCATAATCCCTGTATCCGTTTTGCTCATCTGTGGATGCAGGCTTCAACAAACCGATTTCATCGTAATAATGCAGCGTACGGATACTGACACCTGTCAGCTCAGCAAAATCTTTTATGTGCACACCTATCACCTCTGAACACATTATAAACTATAACGTAACGTTATAGTCAAGAGGTTTTTTATATAACGATTAGGCAAATTCGGGTTTGTCGGGATGAATCCCGAAAGTAATAAGTAAGAAGTAAGAGTGAATAAGTGAGGGTCTGCGACGCTGAATATAATAACGGTTGCGTTGCAACCTACACCTCATCAGTCACTTCGTGACAGCTTCTCCTCAAGGAGAAGCCTTGGACTTGCGTAGTTTATCAGCCTTCCCCTTGAGGGGAAGGTGCCGAGGAACGAGGCGGATGAGGTGGTAACAAACAGACAGATAAACCCGAATTTGTCGGTATGTTTGAATTCTTTTGTAAATATAAAAATCGAGCTATTTCCCCTGAAAGGGGAAATGTCGTGAAACGACAAAGGGGTGCCCGAAGGTCTTTAAAATAATAAGCTTTTGAACTTTTGTTGCTACGCAACACCCCTCAGTCACGGCATAGCCGTGCCAGCTCCCCTTTCAGGGGCGCTATGAGATACTACGAAACCTCAATAATTGTGTAACACAAAACAGCTCCACAAACCCGAATTTGTCGCTGCGTTTTCAGTAGGTGTCGTCCTGAACTCCGGAATAGACAAAAAATGGCGGGGCAAGCCCCGCCTGATTAGCTTTCGCCTATTGTCACGAAGTAAACACCCTCCAAGCTGTAGTCATAAGCTTTCAGAAGTGTTATTTTCTCCGTAGTTGATGATTCTATTCCGTTACTCCAGAACAGGCGTATCAACAAACTCAACTTCTGGTGAGCCTTTGATTCCGTCGGATTCGAAGATTACGATTTCATTTTCGCCTTCTTTAAGCAAAGAAGCAGGAATATAAAGCGTTTTCTGTGGTCCGATTTCCCAGTATCTGCCGATGTTGAATCCGTTTATCATCACGAAGCCTTTTGTGAAGTTATCTGTATTGAGGAACGTGTCTTTTGCTTCGTCGATTGTGAATTTGCCCCTATAGAAAACACTTTTTTCTTCGGGTATTTCCTTTGAAAATTCAAGCTTCCGGAGGTTATCCATCGGAAGCGGATAAACGTTCCAGTTGAAATGGATTCTGTCGTCAAGAAGGCATCTGCCTGCAATACCCTTTTTGCGCATCATCTTTGCACCGAAGTTTGCTCTGCCCATATTCTCGCAAAGAATTGTCATAACGTCGCCTTTCTTTGCAGAAAATTTAAGCTTCAATTCGTCGTCATTGACGTAAACAATACCGACCAATTCGTTGTTGATATAAATCTGTGCTCTGTCACCAAGCTCGGCAAACTCAAGCTCGGTATCGTTATAATTTCTGTTAAGCACGGTCTGATAAGCAATATAACCGTAGCCTGTGCCGTACATTTCCATACACTTGGGTACATCGGAATGAATCGGTGCAGAAAGCTTCGGAAGGCTATCGAAAAAGCCTGCACATTCCGTAAGGCTGACCTTACCGTAAGCCTTCTTCTCTCTGTTCGCAGGCACTTCGGGCAACGGCTCGTCAACATACTTTTTAATAACGTCACGTACAGCATAATACTTTGCAGTAACGTCACCGCATTCTGTAAGCATCGCATCATAATCGTAGCTTGTTACGTCGGGAAGGAACTTTTCGTAATGGTTTGCACCCGATGTAAATCCGAAGTTTGTACCGCCGATGAACATATACATATTAAGGCTTCCGCGCTTAAGCATATCGTCAACAACCTGTGCATAATCCTCCGCAGAAGTTGTGTGGTGCTTGTCGTCACCCCACGCGTCAAACCAGCCGTTCCACATTTCCATACACATTTTCGGCATATCAGGGAAAAGCTTATCGTGGGCAACAAAGTTTTCCTCAACTCGGCTGCCGAAGTTAAGCGTTGCAAGGCAACCATCAACAGTACCGTCAAGCAAATCATCCTCGCTTGTGCCGTCAGAAGTGAAGAGCGGAACATCAATTCCGCGACGGATGAAGCCGTCACGAAGATAAGCAAGATATTCTTTATCGTCACCGTAGTAGCCGTATTCGTTTTCGCACTGAACCATAATAACATTACCGCCGTTTGTGCAGAGAAGCGGACGGATTTCGTCACACATACGGTCAAGATAACGGTCAAAATGCTTTATATAAGCCTTGTTCATACAGCGGATTTCAAGGCTTTCATCCGTCTGAAGCCACCAGGGCAGACCACCGAATTCCCATTCGGAGCAGATGTACGGGCCGGGACGTACAATTGCCATAAGGCCTTCTTCATCTGCGATTTTAAGGAAGGTTGCGATGTCGAGATTATCCTTGAAGTCGTAAAACTCAGGCTGCTTTTCGTGCATATTCCATGCGCAGTAGGTTTCAACACAGTTGCAACCCATAGCTCGCATTTTCTTAAAAATATCTCTCCACGTGTCGGGCATATTGCGGAAATAATGCACCGCACCTGAAATAAGCTTAATCTCTTTTCCGTCTTTTACGAAATTACCGTTTTTTATTTCAAAAGTCATAAATAATTCTCCCGTATAAAATTATTTTTTCTATTGTATCATAAAGCTACCAAAAATAAAAGTATTCTCTGCGGAACTGTTTTACTTGAACGGAGTTTTGTTATGTGTTATGATAAATTTATCAAACTGAAAGGGAGATCAGTATGACGCAGGAATATTTTTTTCATAATGCAAAATGGGTCGGTGCGAAAGACCGCACAAAGGACAGCTTCGCAGTTCTGAAAGGCGGTTTTGAAGCAGAGTCTGCAAAAAATGTAACTCTCAACGTCCTGGGACTTGGATTTTTCAAATGTTACATTAACGGCGAATGTGTCAATCCCGATACGTTTCTTCCGCTTTCATCCGACTTTGAGGCAGGTTGCGACCCTGTTGATGAGGTTATCTCGTGTCACCGTGTTTATGTTCCGCAGTTCGATATAACTCCTTTTGTAAAATCGGGCGAAAACGATATTGAAATCCATTACGGCGGCGGTTGGTATACGCACAGGGAACGCACATTCGGTCTGCCTAAAGCGATTTATTGCATAACGGTTGAAGCCGAAAACGGTGTTGAATATTTCGTTTCTGACGAGAATTGTAAAATCCGCAAAGGCTCAGTTTGTCAATACAACTTCACGTGGGAGGAACATCACGATTTTTCTGCCATTGACGGTTATTCGTGGGAAAATGCGGTTCTTACAGAGGAAATTGAAACAGAATACTGCTCAACGGATTGTCCTTGGGATAAGCTTATTGAAAAGCTTCCTGTTAAGAAAGTAAAAGAAACAGAAAACGGTACCGTATACGATTGCGGAGAGAATACAACAGGCTATCCCGTATTGAAAATCACGGCAGAAAAAGGCGAAAAAGTCTGTGTCAATTTCGCTGAAGAGCTTGCGGAGGACGGTTCACTTGACCCGACGCACGTTCACGGTCAGCAATTTACGGTTATTTCTGACGGCAAAGAAGCTCTCGTTCAGCCTGAATTCACCTGGTTCGGTTTCAGATATTTTGAGGTTATCGGTAAAGCTGAACCTGACTGTGTGAAGGTTATCTATGCTGATGTGCCGATTTCTTCAACCTTTGAGAGCGACAACGAAACACTCAACTGGATTTATAAAACCTTTATGCACACGATGCTTTGCAATATGCATGCTGGACACCCTTCGGATTGTCCGCACCTTGAAAGAAGAGGCTACACGGGTGACGGTCAGCTTACCTGCAACGCGGCATTGACCGTGTTTGGTGCTAAGGCCTTCTACGAAAAATGGATGCAGGATATTGGTGACTGTCAGGATGTTTTAAGCGGGCATATTCAGTATACCGCTCCGTATCTCCGAAGCGGCGGAGGTCCCGGTGGCTGGGGTTGTGCGATTGTCGAAGTGCCGTATCAGCTTTATAAGCACTACGGTGAAAAGGAAATTCTTGCAAAGTATTATCCGCAGATGCGCCGTTATATCGATTACCTTGAAGCACACTCGGAATACGGTGTTGTTACGAGCGACAAAAAGGGCGAATGGTGTCTTGGTGACTGGTGCGGACCGAATATTCTTTATCCTGAAAAGGATATCACATCACACAATCAGCAGGTCGTTCTTCCTGCACCGATGGTCAACACTTACTTTATGGTGAAATCTCTTCAGCAGATGTGCGAAATTGCAAGGATTATCGGCAAGGATGAGGACATCGCAGAGTATGAAGAAAAGATTAAGTACCGCAAGGGTGCAATCACAGCGGCTTATTTCAATACATTTGACGACAATTTCGTTATGAACGTTCAGGGCGCAAATTCGTTTGCGATTGATATCGGTCTCGGTAATGATAATACATACGAAAATATGAAGAGCTACTATAAAAAGCTCGGTCACTATGACACGGGAATTTTTGCAACGGACATTGTCACCCGTCAGCTTTTCAAGAAAGGCGACAGCGACCTTGCAGTTGACCTTCTTACCCACAACGGTGACCAGGGATTTGAGCATTGGCGAAGAAACGGTGCAACAACATTCCACGAATACTGGGACAGTAACCGCAGCCGTTCGCACAGTCACCCGATGTTCGGTGCGCCTGTTGCATATCTTTTTGAATATCTTCTCGGAATAAGACAGACTGAAGATTCAGCTGGTTACAAGTCAATTATAATTGAACCGATGAGCGTTGACAGATTCAAGTGGATGAAAGGCAGTATCACAACACCGAACGGTGTTATTGCGGTCAGCTATGTTAACGATAACGGTAGAGTGGAGTTTAATATCTCAGTTCCCGAAAATACTGAAGCGGTGTTTCGTTTTGCAGAACAGGAACATAAACTTAAGTGTGGCACAAATGAATTTCAGATAAGTAAAACCTTGAACGAAAAAATTTAAAAATAATCTTCACTCTTATACAATTTAACCAATGACAAACCGTCTCCTTTGTGCTATACTAACAGCCGCAAAGGAGATGTATTTTTTATGCAAACTTTAATGAGCTTATCTGTCTGCCTTTTTGCAGGCCTCGTGCTCTCTCGTGTAGCTAAACTTGTAAAACTTCCTGCTGTTACGGCTTACCTCGTTGCAGGTATTCTTGTCGGTCCGTATGTGCTTGGTTCTTTCGGTGTACCGGGTCTCGGCTTTATAAGCATGGAAGATATTAAATCATATGAGCTTATTCCTGACGTTGCTCTCGGATTTATTGCGTTCCTTATCGGTAATGAATTCCGTCTTGCTCAGCTTAAAGCAACGGGTAAGCAGGCAACGGTTATCGGTATTGTTCAGGCTGTTTTTACAACACTTCTTGTTGACGCAGCACTTATCGGACTTCATTTTCTTATTCCCGATAAGCTTCCGCTTCCGTCAGCAATCGTGCTCGGTGCAGTCGCATCTGCAACAGCTCCTGCGGCAACGCTTATGGTTGTTAAGCAGTATAAGGCAAAGGGCCCCTTGACGGACATCCTTCTTCCGATTGTTGCTCTTGACGACGCTGTAGGTCTTGTGCTTTTTGCTGTTTCTTTCGGTGTTGCAAAAGCACTTATCCACGGTTCGGTTGACGTTCTTTCAATCGTTGTTGAACCGATTCTTGAGGTTGTTTTGTCAGTCCTTCTCGGTTTCGTTATGGGTGTGGTGTTTACTTTCACAGAAAAGTTTTTCCACTCACGTTCAAAGCGTCTTGCAGTTTCTGTTGCATTCGTATTTTTCACCGTTGCACTTTCAATGATGGAGTTCAAAATCGGCGGTGTACATATCGCATTCTCATCTCTTCTTTCCTGTATGATGCTCGGTACTGTATTCTGCAATATGTGTGATTTCTCCGAAGAGCTTATGGACAGAATCGACCGTTGGACGGCTCCGCTTTTCGTTCTCTTCTTTGTAATCAGCGGTGCAGAGCTTGAACTTTCAACATTCAAAGAGCTTGTTGTTGTCTGCATTGGTGTTGCATACATCGCGTTCCGTTCGCTCGGTAAATATTTCGGTGCAAGATGGAGTGCAAAAGCAGTTAAGTGTGACGAGCATATCGTCAAGTACCTTGGTATTACCCTTCTTCCGCAGGCAGGTGTTGCCCTTGGTATGGCTCTCAAGGCAGAAACACTCGGCGAGGAAGGTATGATAGTAACAAACATTATCTTGTTCTCAGTTCTTATCTACGAGCTTGTCGGCCCGTTCCTTACAAAGATTGCCCTTACAAAAGCAGGCGAAATCAAGCCCGACGGTGCAGTCAGCGCAAGAAAACCCGACACAATCCAACCCGAGCTTAAAAAGAATAAAGTAAAATAATTACAAAACGAATTTGATTCAATCAGTTTATTAATATAAAAACAAGGCTGTATCGTGTGATACAGCCTTAATTTTATTCATCAAGAATTTTTAAAATTTCAGGGAAGGGTTCGAGGCTTCGACGAAGGATTGAGTGCATCTGTGCAATTGCGATACCATAGTTTACAATCGGAACGCCTGCGTTTTTTGCAACCTCAATTCTTCTCTGCATTTCCTTTTCGTTAAGCATACAGGCACCGCAGTGGACGATTAGTGCATATTCCGAAATATCTTCGGGGAAATCACCACCCGATGTGAAGTGAAATTCAGGCTCGGATTTTGAATAATTTTTAATCCAACCGGGCATTTTTACCGTGCCGATGTCGTTACACTGCCTGTGATGTGTGCAACCCTCGGAAATGAGTACTTTATCTCCGTCCTTGAGCTTGCCGAGCTGTGCTGCACCGCTTATGAGTGCCGCAAGGTCGCCCTTGTAACGTGCAAAGAGTATTGAAAATGACGTCAGCATTATATCGTCGGGCGTGTCCTTTGAAACTCTTCCGAAAGCCTGTGAATCGGTGATAACAAGCTTCGGTTTTTCTTTTAATGCATTCAACGTTGAAACAAGCTCTGTGTCCTGACAGCAGACAACGGCACAGTTAGCATCAAGAATATCTCGTATCGTCTGCTGCTGCGGAAGAATAAGTCTGCCTTTCGGTGCGGATTCGTCAATCGGTGTTACGAGAACAACGATATCTCCGTCCTCAATAAGGTCTGCAACAATCTGCTTTTTGTTTTCAACAGTTTTTGAAAGGGTGCCGATTCTGTCTTTTAGCTCTTCAATGTTAGATTTTTTGACAGCACTGACGTAAATGGATTTTTCGTCGTCGCACGGAGTGTCTTTCAGAAGATCTGATTTGTTGTAAACGATGAGATAGGGGAGCTTTCTTTCTTCAAAAAGTCTGATTAATTCTTTATCCGGCTCATCAAGCCCTTTTTCACCGTCAACAACAAGGATTGCAACGTCAGTTTTTGCAAGAATCTGTTTTGTCTTTTTAACACGCAGTTCACCAAGCGTTCCTTCGTCGTCAATACCCGGTGTGTCAATAATAACAACGGGCCCGATAGGAAGAAGCTCCATCGCTTTTTTTACAGGGTCGGTAGTTGTACCTTTTACATCTGACACAACAGCAAGCTCCTGACCGGTTACGGCATTTACAACGCTGGATTTGCCTGCATTACGTTTGCCGAAAAAGCCTATATGAACTCTTTCGGCAGAAACTGTATCGTTAAGTCCCATAGTAAAACCTCTTAGAATCTGAAATCTCTGCGGTTGGAATTTTTGATGTCTTCGATGTTCTGCTCCGCAATTTTTCTTACCTTATCTTTCGGGATTTTCTTAAGCTCTTTTTCAATCATCTGGAAGCCTGTTTCCTTTGTCCATTCTTTTGCGTAGTCTGTAAGGTATTCCGTGAGAGTCATAAGTGCATTCGGATGGCAACAGTTAAGAATCTGACCGCTCTTGCAAAGGCTCATAAAGCGGTCGCCCGTACGTCCTTCACGGTAACACGCTGTGCAGAAAGATGGGATATGACCGTTCTTCATAAGCCAATGAACAACCTCATCAAGTGTACGCTGGTCAGAAACGTCAAACTGCTCCGTGTCGTGCGGTCTTTCTTCCTGAGTATAGCCTCCGACGGATGTTCTTGAACCGCCGCTGACCTGTGAAACACCAAGACGGAGAAGCTTTGAACGGACAGCTTCGCTCTCTCTTGTGGAAATGATGATTCCTGTATACGGAACTGCAAGACGGATAAGCAGTAATTTTTGCAAAAATATCGTCAGAAATTGAGTTGTCGAATGCAGTCGGGTCAATGTCGTCAGCTTTCTTGATTCGCGGAACGCTGATTGTGTGCGGTCCTACACCGTGAACTGCTTCAAGATGCTCCGCGTGCATAAGAAGACCTGCAAATTCGTATTTGTAAAGCTCAAGTCCGAAAAGCACACCGAGTCCGACGTCGTCAATTCCGCCTTCCATTGCTCTGTCCATAGCCTCTGTATGGTAAGCGTAATCGCTCTTGGGTCCTGACGGATGAAGCTTTTCGTAGCTTTCCTTGTGGTAAGTTTCCTGGAAAAGGATGTATGTGCCGATTCCTGCATCCTTGAGTTTGCGGTAGTTTTCAACCGTAGTTGCGGCAATGTTTACGTTAACTCGGCGGATTGCTCCATTTTTATGGTTAACGCTGTAAATTGTGTTGATACATTCAAGGATGTATTCAATCGGGTTGTTCTTCGGGTCTTCGCCTGCTTCAATCGCAAGACGTTTGTGTCCCATATCCTGAAGTGCGATAACCTCAGCCTTAACCTCTTCCTGGGTCAGCTTTTTACGTGCAATTGTTTTGTTCTGTCTGTGATACGGACAGTAAACACAACCGTTGATGCAATAGTTTGAAAGGTAAAGCGGAGCAAAAATTACAATACGGTTACCGTAAAATGCAAGCTTTATTTCCTCTGCAATTTCGTAAATTCTTTCAATAACGGCAGGGTCATCGCATGCAAGAAGAACGGATGCCTCACGGTGAGTAAGACCTGCACAGACACAACCTTCTTCGGTCTTTTTCGGACGTGCTTTTTCAAGAATTTCGTTGATAAGCTCTATGTTGTTCTTGGTTGCCTCAGCGTATTCAAGAGTAGCAAGTATTTCTCCGTCGTGGATAAATTCCTGAGCCTTTAACGATTTTGGATTATATTCAGCCATTATATACATCTCCTCTGTCGGTTACGATTTCGTAGCCGATTTTTTTAATTCTTTTTGAAAGGTTTTCTTTGCTCTGTGCGGATTCATCTCCGTCAGAGAGTTTATTGTTGTAAAGTTCATATTTTTTTCTCACCGAGCTTGGTGAAAGATTAGGCATAACTACGTTTGCCCCTGCAAGAATTCCTTTTTCGCGTCCGTTACCGTCAATTGTGCCGAGTGCCGTCGTTGCAGGCAGAAGGACAGGCGGATGGATTAGACGGATTATTGAAAGAAGGTAGCAGGTAAGCTCAGCTGAGCCTGTTTTTTCGTTTGCAAACGGAGTTTCATTATGCGGAACAAACGGTCCGATTCCGCACATATCGGGTTTGAACTCCTCAATGAATTTAAGGTCCTTGGCAAGCATTTCCGTTGTCTGGAACGGAGATCCGACCATAAATCCGCAACCCGTCTGAAAACCGAGAGCTTTCAGGGTTTTAAGGCAATTCATCCTCGCTTCAAAGCTAAGCTCCTTCGGGTGAAGCTTTGAATAATGCTCTGCGTCTGCCGTTTCGTGACGAAGCAGATAGCGGTCAGCACCTGCAAGCTTCAGCTTTCTGTAGCTTTCTTCGCTTCTTTCTCCAAGAGAAAGAGTAACGGCACAGTCAGGATGGTTATTCTTGATTTCTTTTACGATATCGCAAAGTAAATCGTCATTGAAGTAAGCATCCTCACCGCCCTGAAGAACGAAGGTGCGAAAGCCAAGCTCGTAACCCTCTGCACAGCACTCAAGAATTTCTTCCTTTGTAAGGCGGTAGCGTTCACATTTTTTGTTAGAACGTCTTATTCCGCAGTAAAGACAGTCGTTTTTACAGAAATTGCTGACTTCAATCAGTCCGCGGATAAAAACAGCATTGCCGTAAATTTCACGGCGGACCCTGATTGCCTTTTCTGCAAGGATTTTTGCCGATTCTTCGCTTCTGTTGTCAATAAGAAATTTATATTCTTCAAGAGAAAGCCTATGTTCTTTTTCAAGCTTCTCAATAAGTGAATAAAGTTTATTCATTCGTAATCACACCTGAATAAGCTGTTTTTACGCTGACACCGTCAAGTCTGCCGATTTTTCCCGAAAGGGCGGCAATTGTATCCTGAGGAGCGTCAATCGCAATGCTTATGATATTTATATTCTTTTCACGGTACGGGATACCCATTCTGCCGATGATGAATTCACCGTAATCGTGAAGTATGCTGTTGAGTTTTTCAACCGTTTCTCCCTTTTCGACGATAATGCTCATAACTGCAACTCTTGTTTCCATATCTGCCTCCAAAAAAATTGCCGTACCCAGAAAAAGGGTACGGCAAGACAAATTTACAGAAAAATGTTTTGTAATTCAACCGTAACCTTTCACTCAGAAAAAAGTCTTTATGTCAGGTACATCTTTATACATTCATTATACTATATATGTTCTGTAAGGTCAATATTAAATTGTTTATTTTTTGTCAATCTTTTATTTCCATACGAAAAAGGCATCTCCTGCACCGATTTCAAAATGTAATTTGGCAATGCCAAGGTCGATTTTTGCATAAAATCCGAGGAGTGTTTTTGCCTCAACCTCGTTTCCGTCGAGATAGAAAACAAATTTCTGTTGATTGACGGCTGTCGGTGCAAGCATAACGGATTCCATAGCTTTTTTAAACCATTCAGGTGCTTCACCGTTTTTGATTTTGCAAAGCTCTTCCATCGGCTTTGTCGGGCGTGTATGTCCCGGTGTCTGACCGTAACCGATAGCAAGAACAATAAGAAGCTTTTCTCCGCTCTCTTTTTCGCATACAAGCTTTGATTTGTTATAAGTCAGCGCAACCCAACAGGTGTTAAGCCCAAGCTGTTGAGCGCGGAGGACAATTTTTTCACCGTAATAACCGCATTTTTCCTCGTCCTCTTTTTTACCGACGAAGGTTATGTAATTTGTGCAGTTTTCAAATTTGCCGTATGTTGCCATACCTGAGCCGAATGCGCCCGGTTCATCAAGCTGAAGAGTGATTTTAAGACCGCTTTTTTCGGCACACTCGTCAATTGTTTTCTGTAATTCTTCGGCAATTTCTTTTTCGATAGGTTTATCGAGGTATCTGCGAACGGAATGACGTGCAATGATGGCTTCGTTAAGAGTCATATCGGCACCTCCTTAAAAGATAAAGTCATTATATCATAAAACAATGTAGAAATAAACAGAATTTTGCAGTTTTAGAAAAATAAATTTACATTGAAAGTGTTTTGCGTTTTTGTTATAATTATAGAAAAGATTTCCGAAAGGGGAATGTTAAGTGGGATTTTTTAAATCAATTGTCGCTGTTTTTACCGCAATCGTGACATTTTTCGGTGCGATGTGGAATGCAGGCATTAACAGTGTTAATAATTATTCCTTTACTGTTGACACGGCAGAGCTTGGCGATGTTCTTGTTAACCCTGCAAGCAATGTTAACATCTGGTCAATTCAGGGTAATCCGTTTGTCGGTGCAAGGGTGAATGAAGAAAACAATGTTTTCGAGTTTGTCGAGTATGTTCAATTTATGCAGTGCTCGGGCGGTAACGCTGACCGTGACCTTTTCAAAGACCCGTACGACAGAACCGTACTTGATGATTACGATTTCACAAAGCTGATAGAAAATTGTCGCGGTGTGCTGGATCTCGGGGCAAAGCCAATGCTCAAGCTCGGCAGCGTACCTCTTAAATATTCTGCAAAGTCAAGTTCAGATGAATATTTCGGTACAAATATCTATCCGCCCGATGATTATGATGTTTATTATAATTATATTGCAGCAATTGCACAGGCTCTTGTTGATGAATTCGGAAAAGACGAAGTGCTCACCTGGCGATTCGGAGTTATGACAGAATATGAAAACTCCGATTGGTTTATGGCAAACAGCGGTGATCCTGATGAGTCAGCTGTTGAATATTGCAAGCTTTATGACTATACTGTTCAGGCTCTTATCGACGTTATCGGTAAGGATGTTTTTGTTGGTGCACATGCTATGGCTGTTACAGAGGGTCTCTGGGATGAACGTATTTTCATTAACCATTGTGCAAACGGAACAAACTACAAAACAGGCGAAAAGGGAAGCAGAATCTGCTATCTGGCAGCGTCATTCTACGATGTTTCACCCGGTGAAGAAACAAGCGGAATGAGCTTTGAAAAGACGATGAAGCACCTGAAAACAGCGGCAGATAAAGCCGGTCTTGAAAATCTTATTTTCGGTGTTGACGAAGGTAGGCTTCTTTACGGAAATGCAAGTGGCGGTTCTGACAGCCAGCTTCTTACACGAACTGTCGGCTACACATATCAGGCAGCTTACGATGCAAGAATTTACCGTACGATGTTTAACAACAATATAAACTATTTCTCGTCATGGTCTTTTCTTTCGAGCGGACTTTTGGCGGGCAACCCGACAGTAAGCTATCATGTTGCAAGCAATGCCGCAAAATTTGACGGTGCAAAACTTGCAAAAATAAAAACAACGTGGCGTGCACTTTTCCCGAATATTGAAGTCGATGCGGTTTCAGCATATAACGAAGAAACAAAGACTGTTCACGTTATGGCATACAACTACAAAAACGATGTTGACTATGAGAATACTGCAAATCTCAAATTTAAATTGAAAGTACCGCAGTTTGACTGTGATAAGGTTAAGGTAACCGCATACGTTATTGATGACAGCTGCAATTACTTTGACGAGTGGCAGGAAGACAGAGTTAAGTACGGAATCGGTGACGATTGCTTTGCATGGTCGCCTGATGATCCCGAAATCGGCAGTGTTACAACACTTGAAAAGCAATGGGCAAGGGATATTTATTTTAACGAGCTTGAAGCAAAGTATAAGGAGTGCTCACGTCTTGAACCTCAGACTTTTGAAGCTGAGGTTAAAAACGGCAAGGTGAAGCTCGAAACCGAACTCAATCCGAACGCAGTTGTGTTCTATGAAATAACACCTGCATAAAAAACAGACGTCAGCATTTGCTGACGGCTTGTTGATTTTTATATGAGAGAATTAATGATTTCTACGATTTTTGAAAGAAGATTTTTATCAAAATTTTCGAATTCCGCAAGAGTGATTTCCTTTCCTGTCAGAGAAACAAACCACGTTGCCGACGCGGCAAATCTGCCGATATCATAAGTCAGATGATATCCGTCACGGCAAAGGGAAACACCGCCGTTCGTATAATCAAATTCTGCATAATTTTCACGAAGTGACTGGATAACGTCACCTGTCGGGATGATTTTTATATTCAGCTTATCTGCGATTTCTTTTGTCGCAGATTTTATTTTTTTGTACATTTCATTCTGCGATTTATCATAGTTTGCAAAGCCCGGATGCTCGGAATCAATTTCATATGCCCATGTGCGGTGAAGGCGGATTTCAGCGTTTGGAAGGGTAAATTTGACCTTGTCATAAAGCGATGAAATATATGGCTCGTAGCTTTCGGAAAATCCGCTTAAATCGCTGACCTGCTGAAGGGTAATGATGTCCCACTTCTCACGAAGCAGAGCGTCATTGATGCTGATTTTTTCCTTTGCTTCGTTACCGTTTATCTGATAATCATAAAAAGCGTTATTTTCGCAGAAATTTTTCCAATGCGTCTCAAGGCTGCAACCGCCGATATAAAGATTCGCGGTCTGAATGTCAACTCCGTGAAGCTTCGCAAGAGAATGGAGCCAACGGTGAGCATCCTCGGAAAAGCTGTTTCCGATTGAAAGAATTTTCATCAATTCACCCCTTTTTATCAAGCTGTATGTTGCGGAAATAAAGAATCAGGTCAATGCCGACCATTGTGAGATTGAGGAAATAAAAAAATAGCACATACCATTTTTCATTGAATGATGCCATATATGCAACGTTAAGAAATTTGGATGCGATTCCTGCAATATAGCCGAAGAAAATGAGCAGAAGAAAAGCAAGACTTTTACCTTTTGCCGAACGTGCTTTGTAGGATTTGATAACGTTCATCGGCCACGATGCACCGAAGCTGACAATCATAACTATTTCTAAAATTTCAGACATAACTTTTTTCCTTTCACTTGACGAATTTGGGTTTGTTGAGCAAATTTTAAATTATTATTGTAGGGGACGACGTCCTCGACGTCCCATCAGCAATGTGCAAAATGACGGGCAGATGATATCTGCCCCTACGAACCCTGTTTCAGTCAACTGCGTAGGGACGGGCGTCCTCGACCGTCCGTTAACACAGCAGAATCCACGGACCGTCCGGGAGGCCGGTCCCTACGTGCACAGAGACAGATTGTGCGAATCAAATAACTCCACAAACCCGAATTTGGCAGGATATTAAAACCCTTCTTGTAGGGTGTGACGTTTGCGACACACCGTAATTTTTGAAGGATTTCGGCACGTCGTAAACGTCGTGCCCTACGAAACAGATTCAGACGCGTCCGTAGGGGAGCCGTTTCGGCGCTCGTGAATTAACGCTAATCTGATTGTCGATATCGCTATGATGAAGTGCTTGTTAATCCTGCAGCCATTTAAGCTCGTTTGCGGGGATAACAATATAATTTTCAGCACCGTCACCGACACGAAGATAAACATTGCGGATGCCTGCCTGAATAATCTGTCGGGCACAGACGGGACAGGGCTTTGCTTTGTGAACGGAATTATCCGTCGGATTAATTCCTGCAAGGTAGAGGTCAGCACCCATAGTCTGCTGACGTGAGCAATTGAGAAGTGCATTCATTTCAGCGTGAACGGCACGGCAGATTCCGTAGCCTTCACCTTGGTGCATATCTTTTTCCATTCGCGGACACGAGCCGATTTCACAGCAGTTTTCAAAGCCCCTCGGTGAGCCGTTGTAGCCTGTTGAAATAACGACGTCATCCTTGACGATGACAGCACCGTACTTTCTTTTAAGACAGGTGCTTCTGTATGCAAAAATTTCTGCACAGTTCAGGTACGTGTCAATTTTTGAAACACGTAAGTTCTTTTTGGGGAAAACCATAGTATCACCTCATTACGATAATTATACCATAATATAGTTATATTTTCAATGAAATCCCTTTCTCTATAAAAGCAGAAAAGCAACAACAATGCTTGCGCATCATCGTTGCTTTTCTGGCGGAGGACAAGGGATTTGAACCCTCGCGCCGGTTACCCGACCTACTCCCTTAGCAGGGGAGCCTCTTCACCACTTGAGTAATCCTCCATTGGTGAACAAAACCAAAATATTCTGTTCTTTTACGAGTAAGACTTCCTTGTGAAAGGAAGTCTTACTCAGTGTGGCGGAGAGAGTGGGATTCGAACCCACGGTACGTTGCCGTACGACGGTTTTCAAGACCGTTCCGTTATAACCACTTCGGTATCTCTCCGAATGCTCAAGTATAATATCATATATTTTTAGCGTTGTCAATACTAAAAATGAGAAAAATTCAAACTTTTTTACGGCTGTTTACAAAGGGAAGAAAACGTTAAAGATTTCTTCCCTTTTTCGATGTTTTATTCAGCCTGAGAAGAAACTTCTTCAATAACCTCTGCAACGTAATCTGCATAGATATGACCGACAAAATCTGCACCGATTGAGTATGTAAGGTGAACTCCGTCTTCGGAAAATGCTCTCCAGTCTGTCTTGATGCATGCTGCCGCGAGAATACCGTCGAGGGGGATAAAGAGGTCTGCATATTCTCTTGCAAGCTTGCGGACAATCTGAATCTTCGGGTCAAGGTCTTCGCGGAAATAAAGCTTATCCTCCGCAGGAAGAAGGAACTGCTCGAGCATAACGATTTTTGCATTTGTTTTCTTCTTAATCGCATCAAGGACTGTGCGGTATCTGTTTTCAAACTCTTCATCGGAAAGCCATTCTCTGCTTTCTGCTCTGTGCCAGGTATCGTTTACACCGATAAGAATTGAAACGATATCGGGCTGAATGTCGATAAAATCGGATTCAAGTCTGTTTACAAGGTCGATAGTCTGATTTCCGCTGATACCGAGGTCGATAAACTCAAAGTCGATTGCGGGGAAATAATCTGTAAGATATTTTGCGGCATATTTCGGATAACCGTTACCAAGGTCGTGAATGTCGTCTCTGTTACGGTCAGCATCTGTTATGCTGTCGCCCTGAAATAAAATTTTCATAAAAGTTCCTCCGTTTTCGTTTCAATTATTTCAAAAAATTCTTTCGTTCCGCAGACGGAAATAAAAAGATTTTTTCTTTCAGAAGTTGTAAATATTTTTCCGTATTTCAGAAAAGATTTTTCTTCGCTTTCAAAGCAATAATTCTTTAAATTCGCAACAGTTTCCGAGTTGCATTTTACTGCACTTTCTTTAAGTGTCCAGAGTCTTGTGAACTCTTTTTCAGGTGAAGCGGAATTGAAAATCAGTTCTTTCTCTTTTTCAGAAAAGCAACGTTCAATAACTGCATTTCGCACCTCAAGAATGTCCTGAACGTCAATACCTACGGGGTTTTTGTCGGCAACAACGGCAACGCCTGAGCTCGTATGGCTGATGTTGAAAAACACGTTTTCGTTATCTTTCAAAAATGGTTTGCCGTTTTCTCCGACAAGGGTTTCAAAGCTTTCTATGCCGAAATTTTTCAAAGCTTTTTTCAGAAGAAGGTAAGAAACAACACAGTTTTCTTTATCTCTTTTAATTTTTAATTTTTTAAATTTTTCTCTGCGTTCCTGTGGCAGAAAATCAAGAAACTTTTCCGCAGAAAAATTTTCATAATCATCAAAAAAATAAATCATTTTTTCAGCTCTCGTCGTAATGCTCCGTGAAAAGATGAACGTCACCGCCGTCACGTTCACGGTAGCCGATTATTGTTGCAAGGTTAACGTTATGAATGCTTTTGAAAATGTTCATATCAACCTTATCGTTTTCTTCGGTCAGCTTTCTTATAAGCTCTTTTACTTCCTGACGCTTTGAACCGTCACAGGTTTCCGCATCTTTTTTTGTAACACTGCAGGCGCAACGGATGAATTCAAGCTCGTTGTACCTTGCCCAGGAAATGATATCTCGTTCCCTCACCATATAAAGCGGACGGATAAGCTCCATTCCCTCGAAATTGGTGCTTTTGAGTTTCGGCATCATCGTTTTGATTTCTGCACCGTAAAGCATACTCATAAGCGTTGTTTCAATCGCATCGTCAAAGTGGTGGCCGAGTGCGATTTTGTTGCAACCCATATCCTGTGCCTGCTTGTAAAGGTAACCTCTTCGCATCCTTGCACAAAGGTAGCAGGGCGAACCACCGCCGACGTTTGAAACAGAATTGAAAATAGGGGAGTCGAAAATGGTTATCGGCAGGTCGAGAATTTTTGCGTTTTCGATGATTTTCTGCCTGTTTTCTTCGTGATAACCCGGATCCATAACGATGTATTCAACGCTGAATTCAAAGTCGCTGTACTTCTGCAGATGTTGCATACATTTTGCAAGAAGCATTGAATCCTTGCCACCCGAAATGCAGACACCGATTTTGTCGCCGGGCTTTATGAGCTGATAGTCCTTGATTGCGGCAACAAAATTATTCCATATTGTTTTGCGGTATTTCTTGATTATGCTTCTTTCAATAAGCTGATGTCTTTCCATAAAAAACTCCCTGATACAATTAATTTTATTTTATCACCGCTTTTGACAATTTACAACAGTGCAGACAAAGTTTTTAGGTTGAAAAAGTGAGAATTTTAATGTATAATAGCTCCATATGTTTTTGGAGTTGATTTTTTGAACAGATTGAATGACTATAAAGTGATGCCGACGGTGGCTCTCAGGGGACTTGTTATCTTCCCCGGGATGTCGCTGAATTTTGACGTCGGCAGACAGAAATCAATAGATGCGATAAAAGCAGCAATGGCTGATACGAGAGAAATTTTCCTCGTTGCGCAGAAGGATGTACGCGACGACGAGCCTGAATTTGACCAGCTTTTCAAAATGGGTACGGTCGCAAAAATAAGCCATATTCTCAAGCTTCCGAACAGCGATACAATAAGAATTTCGGTTGAAGGTCTTTACCGTGCATCGCTTGTTGATATGCTGCAGACTCAGCCGTATCTTATTTCGGACGTAAAGGCAAGAAAGAGCACTGCGATAAAGGCAGAGGACAAGGATTACGAAATTGCACTTGTAAGGCAGACAAAGGATTTCTTTGAAGATTATGCGGACGTTGCTCCGCAGATGCCGGGCGACCTTATCCTTGAAGTGCTTGAGAAAAACTCAGCAGGCGAGCTTGCCGACTATATCGCAGGCAATATTATGCTTGAATACAAAAAGCGTCAGACTATCCTTAATGAGGTCAATCCGCTTCGCAGACTTGAAAAGGTTTGCTGTCTTCTTGCAAAGGAAGGCGACCTTATGCGCCTTGAAAACGATATAAACCGAAAGGTTCAGGATAATATTGACAAGAGTCAGCGTGAATATTACCTCCACGAGCAGATGAAGGTTATTTCCGAAGAGCTTAACGACGGTGCATCTCCGCTTGAAGAGTGTGACGAGTTCAAAGAGAAAATCAAGTCTCTTTCGCTTGAAGAGGAGAGCGAGAAAAAGCTTCTTAAGGAATGTTCAAGACTTGAAAGAATGGCTCCGACTTCTCCCGAAGCGACGGTCAGCCGAGTGTATATCGAAACTTGTATTGATCTTCCGTGGAACAAGCTGACGGAAGATAACCTTAACCTTGCAAATGCAAAGAAAGTGCTTGACCGCGACCACTACGGAATGGAAAAGGTTAAGGAAAGAATTATCGAAGCTCTTGCTGTGCGTAAGCTTTCGGACGGCGGATACGGACAGACGCTCTGCTTTGTAGGCCCTCCGGGTGTCGGCAAAACTTCAATTGCGAAGAGTGTTGCCGAAGCAATGGGAAGAAAGTTTTCTCGAGTTTCTCTCGGTGGCGTTCACGACGAAGCTGAAATCCGCGGACACAGAAAAACTTATATCGGCTCAATGCCGGGCAGAATTATTGCAGCAGTTAAGTCGGCAGGAACAAGAAACCCGATTATCCTTCTTGACGAAATTGATAAGCTCGGTTCGGATTATAAGGGTGACCCGGCTTCTGCACTTCTTGAGGTGCTTGACGGTGAACAGAACGGCACTTTCACAGACCATTATATCGATATGCCGTTTGACCTTAGCAAGGTTATGTTCATCACGACAGCGAACGATAAATCAACAATTCCTGCTCCTCTTCTTGACAGAATGGAAATTATCGAGCTTCCGAGCTATACTCACGAAGAGAAGTTCAATATTGCGAAAAAACACCTTGTGCCCAAGCAGATAAAGCTTCACGGTCTTGATTCAAAGACATTTAAAATTAACGATAAGGCCCTTCGCGATGTAATTGACGGCTACACCCGCGAAGCAGGTGTAAGACGCCTTGAACAGCAGATTGCGGCTCTTTGCAGAAAGGGTGCGGCAACTATCGTTTCAGGGGAAGAAACTGCAGTTTCCGTCAAGGTGACAAGCCTTGAAAGCATGCTTGGCCCGAAGAAATATCTTCCCGAAACAATCGAAGAAGAATCAGCTGTCGGTGTTGTCAACGGACTTGCATGGACAGCCGTTGGCGGCGAGATGCTTCAGGTTGAGGTTGCTGTGCTTGACGGTACGGGTAAGGTTGAGCTTACGGGTTCTCTCGGTGACGTTATGAAGGAATCCGCTATGGCGGCAATCAGCTTTATCAGAAGTCGTGTTGACAAATACGGAATCAATCCGAATTTCTACAAAGAAAAGGATATTCATATTCACGTACCTGAGGGTGCTGTGCCGAAGGACGGTCCGTCCGCAGGTGTGACGATGGCAACGGCTCTTCTTTCAGCACTGACGGATACTCCTGTTGACAGCTATACTGCGATGACGGGTGAAATTTCTCTTCGCGGAAGAGTTATGCCGATTGGCGGACTTCGCGAAAAGACAATGGCTGCTTACAAAACGGGCATAAAGAAAGTTATTATTCCGAAGAAGAATATGGCTGACCTTGCCGAGGTTGACCCGAAGGTAAAGGGTGCAATAAAATTCGTTTCGGCAACAAGCCTTGATGATGTTTTTGAAAATGCACTTCTTCCGAAGAAAGAAGATAAAAAGAGCGTTGCGGCAATGGCAACGGAAAAGAATCACGGCTATAATGTTATGAGAACGTGAGGAGGGCTGACGATGAGATTTGATAAAGTACAGTACGAGGCGTCATACGGCACAAGCCAGCAGCTGCCGAAAAGTGATGCTGTTGAAATCGCTTTTGCAGGACGTTCAAACGTTGGTAAATCTTCAATGCTCAACAAGGTTCTCAACAGAAAAAACCTTGCACGAGTCAGCTCTGTGCCCGGAAAAACAGTTACCGTAAACTTTTTTGATTGCGACGGTGTGAAGCTTGTTGACCTCCCCGGTTACGGCTATGCAAAGGTTAACTTCAACGAGAAAAAACGTTGGGCAGACCTTATGGAAGGTTACTTCAATTCAGGAAGAAACATCCGCCTTGTTGTTCAGCTGACGGATATGCGCCATCCCGTAACAAAGGATGACCTTGATATGATGCGTTTTATGCAGGCGGCAGGCTTTGATTTCATCGTTGTTATGACGAAGAGTGACAAGCTTAACAAGACTGAACGAAACAATCGCCTTGAAGCAATCAAAGAAGAGCTTGCCGAGTTCGGTGACATTGAAGCGATTCCGTTTTCAGCACAGAACGGTGAGGGTGCCGACAAAATAAGAGAAGCGATTGAAAAATACAGCACAATCGAATAAAAGCAAAAGCATGTTGCTTCGTGCAACAGGCTTAATTTTTTTCTTTATAACCAGTTGAAGAAGAAATCGTAAATCTTGTCAAAGATATCGGAGAAGAAATTTGCGATTCTTTCAAAGATTGTGAGTTTGCCGACAAATTCATATTTTGTAACGTCGTTATCCGCGTCGTCTGCATATTCAACAATAATGTCTGCACCGTCTGAATATTTGATAATCTGGAAATTAACGTTCTGGCAGTCCTCAAAAGCGTAATAATCGATGTATTCAACAGTCTTTGAAACAAAAACTGTTTCAAGTGACGGACAGCTTGCGAAAACATTTCCGTTGATATAAGCCACACCGTCATTGAAGTTTACTTTTTTGAGGTTTTTGCAGTCTTCAAAAGCACCTTCGCCTATGTCACACCAGTCTCCGCTGATTTCAACTTCAGTGAGTGCTGTGTTTGCAAAAGCACGTGCACCTACGTAGTAGACACTGTCGCTGAATGTAACGTTTCTGAGGTTTGTGCAGTTTTCAAAAGCAGAATCTTCAATGTATCCTGTGTTTGAAAGGTCGATTTCCGCAAGGTTTTTACAGCCTCTGAAAGCACCGTAAGTGATATCTGTTACGTTTGTGAAATCAAAATCTTCAAAGTCACAGTACGCAAAAGCCTGATGCGAAATGTAAAGCGGTGAATTGATGATAACTTCATCAAGCTGCTTGCAGTTGTAAAAAGCGTAAGCACCGATAACGGTTACATTTTCGGGTACAGTGTATGTTGTTTTGTCAGATGTGATAAGGAAGTACTCAATTATGGTTGAATACTCATATGTACCGTCTTCGCATTCATATTCCTGAGTGTAGAAAAGGGCATCGTCTTCGTAGGTGTAGTATTCGTTGTCTTCGCTTACAGTAATTTTTTCGAGAGTATTGCATCCTGTAAAAGCACCCATAGCATCTACAACAGAAGCACCGATGTAGATTTCTTTTACTTTTGTTCCTTCAAATACTTTGTAACCAAAGAGTTCAAAGCTGTCGCCAAGATTTACTTTTTCAAGATTTGTACAGTTTGAAAAAGCACCTTCGCCAAGAGCTATTATTGAGTCGGGAATGTCAATTTCCTTGAGGTTTCTGCAGTTTGCAAATGTATACGGCAGGATTTCCGTAACTGTTTCATTGAAGTTGATTTTTTCGCCTCCTGACATAAAGAAACATCTGTCTGCGATGAAATCGATTTCTTCGGGTACAGTATAAGTCTTTTCGTTGCCGAGATAAGCAAGAAGAACATTCTGACCGAGTATAACTTCGCCGTCTTCACAGTTTTCAGCGAAATATCCGAGAACAGGTGTACCGAAGAAGACTTCTTTACCAAAGTAACTGAATTCGATATCTGAAGGAATTATGACTTTTTCAAGATATTCGGCATATGAAAAAGCGTAGTCGTTTATGCTTGTGATTGTAGAAGGAAGTGTAATTTCTCTTAATGTGCTGCAGTCAGCAAAAGCCATATAGCCGATTTCAGCAACTGTATATGTTTCGCCTTTGTGTTCGATGCTTTCGGGAATTACAACTGTTTCAGGAAGAACAGATTTTCCCTCATCGTCTGTTTCAAAGTCACTGACTGTTGCATAAATGAACTCGTCAATGGCGTTGAGTGTGTAGTAAATACCGTCTTCGAAGATCGTATCAAAGAAGATGTCATCAAGGTAGTCTTCGCCATCAAAAAATGATGCGGATGCGTTTACTGCCAATGCGGAAAATGCACAGGTAACCGCGAGCAGAACAGCTAAAATTTTCTTTGAAATGTTTTTCATTATAAACTCTCCCTTATAGTAGATTTGCAGACTTCAAATCTGTGTTTAAACAATACTTCATTTTATGAAAAAAGTAAACAGATTTTGTGGTTAAAAATTGTTACAGTTTGGTGTCTGAAAGTAACAAAAAACCGCTGTAGCCTTGTATTGGTTACAGCGGTTTTAACTATTTTGTCATAAGTGAAATTACATTGACTCCGGAACTGTGATTCTGAGCATTTCGAGAATGTTTTTGATAGTATCTTTTACACAGATGCAAAGGTAAAGTCTTGCCTGCATAAGCTTTTCGTCGTCACACTTAACACGGCAGGAGTTGTAGAACTTATGGAAAAGCGTTGCCAGGTCGACTACATAGCGAGTTATCTTTGCAGGGTCATAATTCCTTGCTGCAACAACTATCTCGTTTGTAAGGCCTGCTAAATGGCGGATTAACTCACGTTCTTCGCTTTCCTTGAGAAGTTCAAGCTCTTCTGAAGCACAATCGCGTGCCGAAATACCCTCTGATTCAAGCTTTTTGATGATTGAACAGATTCTTGCGTGTGCATACTGACAGTAGTAAACAGGGTTCTGTGAGCTCTGTTCAACTGCAAGGTCAAGGTCAAATTCCATCTGTGAGCCCGGCTCTCTCATATTGAAGAGGAAACGAACTGCATCAATCGGGATTTCTTCAAGAAGGTCAACAAGTGTGATTGCCTTGCCTGTTCTTTTTGACATACGTACAACTTCACCGTCACGTGTAAGACGGACGAGCTGCATAAGAATAACGTCGAGCTTGTCACCGCCGACACCGATTGCATCAAGAGCACCCTGCATTCTTGCAACGTGACCGTGGTGGTCAGCACCCCAGATGTCGATTGCAACGTCAAAGTTTCTTACAGCGAGCTTGTTGCGGTGGTAAGCGATATCAGCAGCAAAGTAAGTCGGGTTTCCGTTTGCACGGATAAGAACGTCATCCTTGAGTTCGAGCTTGTCGATATCTTCCTGAGAATAGCCCTGCTTTGTAAGTCTTTCTGTCTGCACTTCAATGTTTTTGTACCAGAGTGCACCGTCTTTTTCGTATGTAAGACCCTTCTCTTTCATAAGCTCAAGAGTGTCTTTAAGCTCTGTGCCGTTGTGAAGGGTGCTTTCGTGGAACCATGTGTCGTATTCAATGCGGTATTTTGTAAGGTTATCCTGCATTGCCTTGATGTTTTTCGGAAGAGCGAAATCAACAAGAGCCTTTCTTCTTTCAGCCTCGTCAGCTTCAATGTATTTGTCACCGTAAACGTCGGCAAATTCCTGTGCTCTTACCTTGATGTCTTCACCGTGGTAGCTGTCCTCGGGAAGCTCAACTGCGTCCTCACCCTTGAAAATCTGCTGATATCTGATATCAAGAGAAAGAGCAAACTTATCAATCTGGTTACCTGCATCGTTGATGTAAAATTCACGGCTTACCTCGTAGCCTGCATAATCAAGAACGGCTGCAAGACAGTCACCGAGTGCACCGCCTCGTGCATTACCCATATGCATAGGACCTGTCGGGTTAGCGGAAACAAATTCAACGTTGATTCTCTTACCGTTACCGTAGTCAGAACGGCCGTAATTGTTACCCTTTTCGCGGATATCCTTAAGGATGTCTGCATAGTAGCTGTCGCTGAGATAGAAATTCATGAAGCCGGGGCCTGCAACCTCCGCACGGAGGAAATATGTGCCCTCAAGGCTGATGTTTTCCATAATTGTGTCTGCAATTTTTCTCGGAGCTGAACGAAGCTCTCTTGCCCATACCATTGCGGCATTTGCGGAAAAGTCACCGTTTGCACGGTCGGCAGGAATTTCAACCTTGAATTCTGCTGTCGGCATCTGCACGAATGCACCGTTTTTAACAGCAGCTTCAACAGCTGAGTAAACTGCGTTTTTAAGCTGTTCCTGAACTTTATTCACTATATAAGACATTTCAGTTTACCTCCTCATATTTAGCGGTAATTTTAATTCTGTTTTTGCTCAGAAGCTCGTTGTTGAAATCGAGCGAATATGAAAAATCGAGAACTGTTTTTTTATTCTCTGTATATTCCGAACGGATTGAAGAAGTGTGAACTCCCATCATAATTTGTCCGACAGGAGTGTTGTAACAGCAGAGATTGCGCTTGTTTTTCTCCATTTTGAGCTCTGTGTTGTAAGCACCCTCACGGGAAACGGTTACACGTGTTGAATCTTCAACGTGAACCGTTGTTGTGCAACCCTTAAGCTCGTCTGACTGCTCCTCATAAATGATGAAGTAATTGTCAGGTGTGCCGTGGATTTCTGCCGTTGTTGTAAGCTCGGATTTTTCGTGCTGACCCTGCACGTCGTGGTAATCGTGGATTGTTATAAGGCAATTCATCTTTCCCATCTCTCCATTGCTGAAGTAAGAAGCTTGTCGATAAGCTCAGCGTAGGGAACGCCTGAAGCTTCGAACATCTTCGGGTACATGCTGATTGATGTGAAGCCCGGAATTGTGTTCGGCTCGTTGAGCATAACAAGTCCGTCAGATTTACGAACAAAGAAGTCAACTCTTGCAAGTCCGCCGCAACCGAGAGCTTTGTAAGCGTTTCTTGCAGCTGTGCGTACTTCCTCGTGCTTTTCGTCGGAAAGTCTTGCAGGGATGTGAAGCTCGCTTGCAGGGTTCACGTACTTTGCTTCAAAATCGTAGAAATCGTTACAGGGAACAACCTCACCGCAAACGGAAGCAACAGGCTCGTCATAACCCATAACAGCACATTCAACCTCGATACCGTCAATGCCTTCCTCAAGCACAAGCTTGGAGTCTTCTCTGAATGCTTTTTCAATTGCAACAACAAGAGAAGCCTTGTCGTCAGCCTTGCTTACGCCAACGGATGAACCTGCATTTGCGGGCTTGACGAAAATCGGGAAGCCGAGATAATCGGCAGCCTTTTCAATGTATTTTTCGGGCTCCTTGCCGTAATCGTAGGAATTGAAGCCTAACCATTTTGCCTGCGGAATTCCTGCAGCATCAGCGAGTGTGTTTGTCATAATCTTATCCATACAGCAGGCAGATGAAAGCATATCACAGCCAACGTAGGGGATGCCTGCAACCTGCATAAAGCCCTGAATTGTGCCGTCTTCGCCGTTCTTGCCGTGAAGCACGGGGAAAGCAACGTCGATGCGGATTGTCTTCACTCCGTCAGCCTCAAAAACGAGAATTCCGTGATCGTTTCTGTCGGGAGAGATAACTGCTTTTGTAAGATTTTTTGTGTCCTCGAGCCATTTATCTTCGGGAAGATTTGCAACGTCACCGTCGTATTTATACCATCTTCCGTCCTTAGTTATGCCGAGCATAATAACGTTATATTTATCCCTGGGAGTGTTTTCGATAACTGATTTTGCAGACACGACAGAAACGTCATGTTCGCTTGAAACACCGCCGAAAAGAATGAGTGCGTTCTTCATTTTACAACATCTCCGTTTTGCATTATTAGACAGTTTTACATATTAACATAAATTTTCGTCTAAGTCAAGAAAAACCAAGGGTTTTGACCCCTGAAAAAGTCAAAATTTAATGCAAAAAAATAGTGACAAAACGGTATATATATGTTATAATAGCTTTAATTATTGGTCTGTATTATAATTATAGCATAAGGAGCTTGAAAATATGGAAATCAGCGCAACAATTTCAGCAATAATCAAAGGTGTCGAAAGCACCATGAATAATAACGGCTTTGCCGTAATCGTACCGCAGGGTATCGAAAAAGGTGCTTTGCCTGTAACAGAGAAAAACGGATGCACAACAATTCTTTACGGCGGTAAAAAGGGCACTGCAAAAATTGAACTTTTTGAAGGAAAGATTTCTCTTTTCTGTTCAGCTGCTGAATCGGGAAGTGCTGTTGACGAAGATTTCAAAAAAGTTACAACAACTCTCTTTGATCTTGAAACAGTTGATGAGCGTGATATCAGATACGCAGTAAACGAAATCAACGATTGCATCAACGACACATACGGCAAAAAAGAAAAAGCAAAGAAGCTTCCGCAGCCTGTTTCAAAGTCAGCTGCAAAGAGTGGTTCGGTTTACTATGACCTCGTAACTCTCGGAAGCAGATTTGTTCAGATTTATCCTGAGCTTAAGGATGCTTACAAGCAGAACATCGAAAAGTACGGTGAGTTCCTTGCTGACGAGTTCTTCACAAAGTTCGGTAACGAAAAGTTCCGCGAAACAATAAAGAAGAACGACCCGCAGCAGATGAAGAAGCTTTTCAATATGCTCAACGAGGTTTATAACGACGGCACAAATCAGGTGCAGAGCGTTATCGTTGTAACAATCCTCGGTTCGATTTACGATGACGAAAATCTTCTTGCAAACTGTGTTGACTATATGGACGAGATGACACTCTTTGTTATCGAAACAATTAAAATTCTCAAAAAATCATCTTCAACAAGATCAAAGTTGGAGCATCCGCCGCTCTACAAGCCGAAGAGAAAGAAGAACTTCGGTGGCGGATTAATGAATCAGTTGAACGGAGGTAAATAACCGTGGCTAATGAAGAAAAAAAGGAAGTCCTTCAGCCTGTAGAGGCTGATGTTACTGACGAATCAATGCTTGAAGAAGCGATGAATACTGCGGTTACCGAAGAATACGGTGCCGACCAGATTCAGGTTCTTGAGGGTCTCGAGGCTGTCCGTAAAAGACCGGGTATGTACATCGGTTCAACAGGACCGCGAGGTCTTCACCACCTTGTTTACGAAATTGTGGACAACTCAATCGACGAAGCACTTGCGGGCTTCTGTTCTCACATTGAAGTTGAAATCCTTCCCGACAATATAATCACAGTCCGCGATAACGGCCGTGGTATCCCTGTTGCAATTCACGACAAAATGGGTATCCCGACACTTACTGTTGTTCTTACCGTGCTTCACGCAGGCGGTAAGTTCGGCGGCAGCGGATATAAAGTTTCCGGCGGTCTTCACGGTGTTGGTTCTTCTGTTGTTAACGCTCTTTCAGAGTGGATGGAAGCAGAGGTTTCCCGTGACGGACACGTTCATTATCAGAAATTTTCACGCGGTAATCCTGTCTGCGATATGAAGGTTATCGGTGATACCGATGCAACAGGAACTCTTATCCGTTTCAAGGCTGACCCCGAAATCTTCACAGAAACAGTTGAATACGAATTCGACGTTCTTGAAAGAAGACTCCGTGAGTCTGCATTCCTTAATGCAGGTCTTTCAATCACATTGACGGATTCACGTGACCCTGAGAATATCGTCGAAAAGGTTTACTGTTACGAAGGCGGTCTTTCAAGCTTTGTTGAATATATCAACACAAGCCGTGCATTGACTCCGCTTCACACTCCGCCGATTCATTTCTCAGCTTCAAAGGATGACAAGTACGCTGAAGTTGCGATGATGTATAACGACAGCTATAACGAGGTTATCCTCTCGTTTGCTAACAACGTTAACACTATCGACGGCGGTACTCACGAAACAGGCTTTAAGACTGCTCTTACACGTGTTTTCAACGACTACGGTAAGAAGTACGGCATCCTCAAGGATGGCGACAAGAAGCTTTCAGGTGAGGACGTAAGAGAAGGTCTTACAACCGTTATCAGCGTAAAGCTTACCGAGGCTCAGTTTGAAGGCCAGACAAAGGGTAAGCTCGGCAATACTGAAATCACAAGCATCGTTTCCGCAATGGTTTACGAAAAGCTTATGACATATTTTGAGGAAAACCCCTCAGTAGCAAAGGCTATCTTCACAAAGGCTCTTGACGCATCAAGAGCAAGAGAAGCTGCAAGAAAGGCACGTGACCTTGCAAGACGTAAGGGCGTTCTTGAAAGCAACTCTCTTCCGGGTAAGCTTGCAGACTGTACAGAAAAAAGCTCTGAATTTACAGAAATCTACATCGTAGAGGGTGACTCTGCGGGCGGTTCTGCGAAGGAAGGCCGTGACAGACAGTTCCAGGCTATCCTTCCTCTTTGGGGTAAGATGCTCAACGTTGAGAAGTCAAGACTTGATAAAGTTATTTCCAACGAAAAGCTTATTCCTATCGTTACTGCACTCGGAACGGGTATCGGTGACGAATTCGATATTGAAAAATTAAGATATGACAAAGTTGTTATCATGGCCGATGCCGACGTCGACGGTGCTCATATCAGAACACTTCTTTTAACATTCTTCTTCAGATATATGCGTCCGCTTATCGATACAGGTCACGTATATCTTGCACAGCCGCCTCTTTTCAAAATCAGTAAGGGTAAGAAATTTGCTTATGCTTTCTCTGACGAAGAAAGAGACGAGAAGATTGAAGAATTCGGTGGCAGCTGTGATATTCAGCGATATAAAGGTCTTGGTGAAATGGACCCCGAACAGCTTTGGGAAACAACCATGGACCCGAAAACAAGAATTATGCTCCGCGTAACTCTTGAAGACGCTATGGAAGCGGATGAAACCTTCTCAATTCTTATGGGTGACAAGGTTGAGCCGCGCCGTGAATTTATTGAAAAGAACGCTAAATACGTTCAGAATCTTGATATTTAAGAAAGGAGGAAGATTGAAAAATGGCTAAAGAAATTCCACACGAAAGCGAAGAGTTCAAGGCCAATCTTGAAAGCACGAAGATATATAACGTAGACATCAGCAAAGAAGTCCGCAAGGCATTCCTTGACTATTCAATGTCTGTTATCGTTTCCCGTGCGCTTCCTGATGTCCGCGACGGTCTTAAACCCGTTCATCGCCGTATTCTCTACACGATGTATGAGAACAATCTTACTCCGGACAAGGCATACCGTAAATGTGCTGACACTGTTGGTTCGGTTCTCGGTCGTTACCATCCTCACGGTGACGCTTCAGTTTACGATGCGATGGTTCGTCTTGCACAGAGCTTCTCAATGAGATACACTCTCGTTGACGGTCACGGTAACTTCGGTTCAATCGACGGTGACCCTGCCGCTGCTTACCGATATACAGAGTCAAGAATGAGCAAAATGGCTCTTCGTATGCTTACGGATATCGACAAAGATACAGTCGATTTCACAACCAACTACGATGACAGACTTAAGGAACCGACGGTTCTTCCGTCACGTTTCCCGAATATTCTTGTCAACGGTACAATGGGTATTGCCGTTGGTATGGCAACGAATATTCCACCGCACAACCTCAAGGAAGTAATCAACGGTATGTGCTGTCTTATAGACAATCCCGATGCAACTCTTGATGACCTTATGGAGCATATCAAGGGACCTGACTTCCCGACAAACGGTATCATTATGGGACGTTCAGGTATCCGTGCAGCTTATGCAACAGGCCGCGGTAAGGTTGTTGTAAGAGCAAGGGCAGAAATTGTTGAAAAGAAAAACGGCAGATTTGAAATCAAGGTTACGGAAATTCCGTACACAGTAAATAAAGCAAGACTTATTGAAAGCATCGCTGACCTCGTTAAGGATAAGAGAATCGAAGGTATCTCCGATATCAACGACTACTCCTCAAAAGCAGGTATGCACATTTCAATTGACCTCAAGCGTGACGCTAATCCACAGGTTGTTCTCAATCAGCTTTATTCTTACACACAGCTTCAGACAACATTCGGCGTAATTATGATCGCTATCGTTAACGGCGAGCCGAAAGTTCTTACGCTCAAGGATGTTTTGAGAAATTATATCGACTTCCAGCAGGAGGTTGTTACAAGACGTACGCAGTTTGACCTCAAGAAAGCTCAGGACAGAGCACATATCCTTGAAGGTTTGCTCACAGCTCTTGACTTTATCGATGAAGTTATCGATATCCTTCGTTCTTCAAAGAGCGTAAACGAAGGTAAGGAAGCTCTTATGGAGCGCTTCGGCCTTGATGATATTCAGGCTCAGGCTATCGTGCAGATGCGCCTCGGTCAGTTGACAGGTCTTGAAAGAATCAAGATTGAGGACGAGCTCGGCGAACTTAAAGAGAAAATCGCTTACTTCCTCGACCTTCTTTCAGACGATGCGAAACTTCTTGCAGTTGTTAAGGAAGAAGCTCTTGAAATCGCAGAAAAGTTTGGTGACGATCGCCGTACAGAAATCATGAACGTTTCGGGCGAAGTGGATATCGAAGACCTTATTCCCGAAGAAACCTGCGTATTCACATTCACAGATTTCGGTTACATCAAGCGTATCCCGATGACAGAGTACCAGACTCAGCGTCGAGGCGGTCGTGGTGTCAAAGGTCTTACAAGACGTGAAGACGATATCGTAAGAACGATGTTTACCGCATCAACACACGATTTCATCTCGTTCTTCACAACCAAGGGACGTACGTTTAAGCTTAAAGGTTATGAAATTCCCGAAGGTTCAAGAACAAGTAAGGGTATGAACATCGTTAACCTTCTTCCGCTTGAAGGTGACGAGAAAGTTTCATCAATGATCCGCTTCACGGCTCTTGACGAAGAAACAGGATACCTTTGTATGTTCACAAGAAACGGTATTATCAAGCGTTCAAGCCTTGAAGAATATAAGTCAATCCGCCGTGCAGGTGTTCTTGCAATCACTCTTGATGAGGGTGACGAGCTTGCATGGGTAACAACAACAACCGGTAACGATGACCTTATCGTTGCAACAAAGAAGGGTATGTGTATCCGCTTTAATGAAAACGATGCACGTCCGATCGGCCGAACAGCACGAGGCGTTAAGGCAATCGAGCTTAAGGAAGGCGACGAAGTTGTCGGTATGACAGTTGTTGAGGAAGGAAAGACAATTCTTACTGTCAGCGAAACAGGCTACGGCAGAAAGAGTGACTTTGACAACTACCGTGTTCAGACAAGAGGCGGTAAAGGTCTTATCAACTACCACGTTGAAAAATACGGTGACATTGCGGCAGTTACATCTGTCAGCGACAATGACGATATTATTCTTATTGCATCTGACGGTATTATTATCCGTATTCCTGCAGACGGAATCAGCACATTCGCACGTCCGTCAAAGGGTGTTCGTGTAATGAGAGTTACTGAAGGCGAAAAGCTTATCACAATCACTCCTGTAGAACACGAAGATGCAGAAACAGAAGAAAATACGGAGCCTGCAGAAACTGAATCTGAGGCACCACAGGAAGAAACAACCCAGGATAACTAATAAAACGGAAGGGGCAAAATTATGAACATTGCAATTATTGCACATGATGCGAAAAAAGAACTTATGACGCAGTTTTGTATTGCTTACTGCGGTATTTTAAGCCGTCACAAGCTTTTTGCAACAGGAACAACAGGTAAGCTGGTGGCAGATGCAACAGGTCTTGATATTGTAAGATTTTTGTGCGGTGCTCAGGGTGGCGATCAGCAGATCGGTTCACTCATTGCTTGTAATGAGATTGATATGCTTCTTATTTTCAGCGATCCTCTTGATCCGAAAGAGCACGAGCCTAATGTAAACAGCTTGCTTCGTATCTGTGACGTGCATAATGTACCTGCAGCTACGAATATTGCAACTGCAGAGGCTCTCATTCACAGCCTTGACAGAGGCGACCTCGATTGGAGAGACATCGTTAACCCGAAGCACTAAATTTAAAATTATGGACTGAATAACCACCGATTGAAAAGAGAATCAGTCGGCGGTTATTCGGCACGTTATCGGAAAGAGATTTACCGATATAAATGAGGAGATTTTTCTATGGCACTTATAACAAAGGCTGTCAAGGGAACACTTGATGTTCTTCCTGCAGATAGCCACAAAAATCAGTTTGTGGAAAAAACTGTGCTTGAAATCGCAAACGAGTTCGGTTTCAGAGAAATCAGAACTCCTGTTTTTGAGCATACGGAGCTTTTCACACGTTCTGTCGGTGACACAACTGACGTCGTACAGAAGGAAATGTACACATTCGAAGATAAGGGCGGACGTTCAATCACACTTCGTCCCGAGGGCACTGCAGGTGCGGCAAGAGCTTTCCTTGAGCACGGCCTTACAAACGAGGCTATGCCGCAGAAGGTAAGCTACATAACATCCTGCTACCGTTACGAAAAGCCTCAGGCAGGCAGACTTCGTGAATTCCATCAGTTCGGAATTGAATGCTACGGTACTGCATCGCCTGCAGCGGACGCAGAGGTTATTTCTGTTGCAAACGAAGTTTTCGGCTTCCTCGGAATTGACAGAATCCGCCTTGAAATAAACTCAATCGGCTGTCCGAAATGCCGTAAGGAATATCACGCGGCTCTTAAGGCTTACTTTGAGTCACGCAAGGACGAGCTTTGCGGAACATGCCTTGACAGACTTGACAGAAACCCGATGAGAATTCTTGACTGTAAGAGTCCTGTCTGCCACGAAATTGCGGCAGATGCTCCGATAATTCTTGATTTCCTTTGTGATGAATGTAAGGATCACTTTGAAAAGGTAAAGATGTACCTTGATAATATGGGTATCGTCTACGAGGTTAATCCGCACATCGTACGCGGTCTTGATTATTACACAAGAACAGTTTTTGAATTCCTTACGGATTCTCTCGGTGCACAGAGTGCGGTTTGTGCAGGAGGTCGCTACGACGGTCTTGTAGAGGAAATCGGTGGACCTCATGTTCCGGCTCTCGGTTTCGGTATGGGTATCGAAAGACTTCTTCTTTTGCTTGAGGCACAGGGAATCAAGCTCCCTGAAGCGAAGAAGTGCGAAATATACATTGCAAACATCGGTGAAGAGGCTTCCCTTAAAGCTGCCGCAATGGCAACGGAGCTTCGTCAGTCAGGAATGTTTGCAGAGTTTGATGTTGTCGGCCGTTCACTCAAGGCACAGATGAAGTACGCTGATAAAATCGGTGCAAGATTCACAACCGTTATCGGTGAGGATGACATCAAAGCAAACGTAGCTAAAGTTAAAAATATGCAGACAGGTGAAGTTACCGAGCTTGCAATTGACGAATTTGCAGATACATTTATGGAGCTTTCTCTTCAGAATGCGGCAAATGACTTGCAGGACTTGGTAAGCAACTCCGAAGCAATTGATTTAAGCAAATTTTTGGGAGGCATAATGTAATGGATTTTATGACAGGTTTAAAGCGCACAGATTACTGTGGCGACCTCAGAATTACAGATGCAGGTAAAGAAGTAACTGTTGCCGGTTGGGTACAGCGTCAGCGTGACCTCGGTGCACTTATCTTCATCGACCTTCGTGACCGTACAGGTATCGTTCAGCTTGCATTTGATGAAAACACAGACAAAGAAATCTTTGAAAAAGCATTCGCTGCAAGAAGTGAATTTGTTCTTATGGCAAAGGGCGTTGTACGCGAGCGTTCTTCAAAGAACAAGGATATTCCGACAGGTGAAATTGAAATCGACGTTAAGGATTTAAGAGTACTCGGTAAGAGTGAAACTCCTCCGTTCGAAATCGTTGAAAACTGCCAGACATCGGAGCTTACAAGACTTAAGTACCGTTATCTCGACCTTCGTCGTCCTGACTTGCAGAAGAACATCATTATGCGCCATAAGATCTGCAAGATCACACGTGACTACTTCGACGAGAACGGCTTTATCGAAATCGAAACACCGATTCTTATCAAGTCAACTCCCGAAGGTGCAAGAGACTTCCTTGTTCCCAGCCGTATCCACAACGGAACATTCTATGCTCTTCCGCAGTCACCTCAGCTTTACAAGCAGCTTTCAATGGTAGCAGGTTTTGACAGATATATGCAGATTGCACGTTGCTTCCGTGACGAAGACCTCCGTGCAGACCGTCAGCCTGAATTTACACAGATTGACCTTGAAATGTCTTTCGTTGATATG
>JAZRNR010000069.1:0-6744 GCA_045648305.1 Acutalibacteraceae bacterium | reverse complement strand
TCAGGGAATTTATTGTAGTTAAGTGTATCAAGACCGATTTCAGCACCGCGGACAGCCTTCATAATAGCCATTTCGAATGAAGGTGCGATAGCCATAACCTCGCCTGTTGCCTTCATCTGTGTGCCGAGCTTACGGCTTGTTGAAACGAACTTGTCAAACGGCCACTTCGGGAACTTAACAACACAGTAGTCAACTGTCGGCTCAAAGCAGGCACAAGTTTTACCTGTGATATCGTTTCTGATTTCGTCAAGTGTATAACCGAGGGCAATCTTCGATGTAACCTTAGCAATCGGGAAACCTGTTGCCTTTGAAGCAAGAGCTGATGAACGTGATACTCGGGGATTAACCTCGATAACAGCGTATTCAAAGCTTTCGGGGTCAAGTGCAAACTGACAGTTACATCCGCCTTCGATACCAAGCTCTGTGATAATATCAAGAGATGCTGAACGAAGCATCTGATACTCTTTGTCTGAAAGTGTCATTGCAGGAGCAACAACGATACTGTCACCTGTATGAACACCAACGGGGTCGATGTTTTCCATTGAACAGATTGCAATTGCATTACCTGCGCTGTCACGCATTACCTCGAACTCGATTTCCTTCCAACCTGCGATGTACTTTTCAACAAGCACCTGAGTGATGGGAGAAAGCATAAGTCCGTTGTATGTAATAACACGGAGTTCCTTTTCGTTGTAAGCAACACCGCCGCCTGCACCGCCGAGTGTGAAAGCAGGACGAAGAATTACGGGATAGCCGATTTCTTCAGCGATTTCAGCAGCACGGTCAACTGTTGTTGCGATATCTGACGGGATACAGGGCTGACCGATTTTAAGCATTGTGTCGCGGAACATCTGTCTGTCTTCAGCCTTGTCGATAGCTTCAGCGTTTGTACCGAGAAGCTTAACGCCCATCTTTTCAAGGTAGCCGTCCTTAGCAAGCTGCATAGCGATTGTAAGACCTGTCTGTCCGCCAAGACCTGCAAGAATTGAGTCAGGACGCTCTTTTTCAATAATTCTCTTTACTGTTTCAACTGTGAGGGGTTCAAGGTAAATCTCGTTTGCGAGTGCGCTGTCGGTCATAATCGTTGCGGGGTTTGAGTTAACAAGAACAACGTCAAGACCTGCATCCTTAAGAACGCGGCAAGCCTGTGCACCTGCATAGTCAAACTCTGCAGCCTGACCGATAACAATCGGACCCGAACCGATAACAAGTACTTTTTTAATGTCTTTATTAAGCGGCATCAGTTTTTACCTCCCATCATAGTGATAAATTCGTCATAAACGTAGTGTGTGTTCAAGGGGCTGATACAAGCTTCGGGCTGGAACTGAGTTGTGATAAGAAGCTTGTCCGCATATTTCATACCTTCGCAGGTACCGTCGTTAGCATTCACAAAGCTTTCGAATCCGCAGTCAAGGCTCTTTGCAACTACTTCATAGCCGTGATTCTGGCTTGTGATGTAAGTCTTGCCTGATTCTGTGCTCTTAACCGGCTGGTTAGCACCGCGGTGGCCGTACTGAAGCTTTACTGTTTCGCCGCCAAGTGCGAGTGCTGCAAGCTGGTGACCGAGGCCGATACCAAGCATCGGAGCTTTGCCGATAAGCTTTTTGATTTCTTCAACTGCATCCGGAATATCCTTCGGGTCAGCAGGTCCGTTTGAAAGAACGATACCGTCCGCACCGAGTGCGAGGATTTCATCGGCAGATGTGTTGAAAGGAACAACCGTTACGTCGCAACCACGCTTTGTAAGCTCAGCAACCGTAGCCTTGGTTTTTCCGAAGTCAACAACTGCAACCTTCTTGCTGTGAGCTTCTGACTCAACCGTGTAAGCTTCCTTTGTGCTTACTGTTGCAACTGCATCTGTAATTTTATAAGCTTTGAGTTCATCAAAGTCAACAGTTGACGGATCGTCAACGATTTTTGCATTCATAACACCGTTGTCACGGATAACACGTGTGATTTCACGTGTGTCAACACCGCAGACACCAACGATTCCCTGCTTTTTGAGGTACTCGTCAAGAGTATATTCACATCTGAAGTTTGAGGGAGCATCGCACCACTCACGGACAACGTAAGCCTTGATATATGACTTGTCGCTCTCAAAATCTTCTTCCATAATGCCGTAGTTTCCGATAAGCGGGAAAGTGTGCATTACTATCTGTCCGTAATATGTCGGGTCAGTAAGAGTTTCAACATAAGCGCCCATTCCTGTGGTGAAAACGAACTCGCCTGTTACTTCACCTTCAGCGCCGAATCTTTCACCCTCAAAAACGTGACCGTCTTCAAGAACAATGTAAACTTTTTTCATCCGAAAACCTCCTATCAAAGTGTAGCAGCCATAACGGCTTTGATCGTATGCATTCTGTTTTCTGCCTCTTCGAAAACGATTGATTTTTCACTTTCGAAAACTTCGTCTGTGACTTCCATTGCATCACGTCCGAACTTTTCGCCCATCTCCTTACCTACCGCAGTTTTGTGGTCGTGGTAAGCAGGAAGGCAGTGCATAAACACAACGTTTTCTGCTGCCGCATCCATAAGAGTCTTATTAACCTGATACGGTGCGAGGTCGTCTATTCTCTCCTGCCATACTTCAATCGGTTCGCCCATTGAAACCCATACATCCGTGTAAATTACGTTTGCATCCTTAACAGCTTCAATCGGATCTTCACAGAAACGGATAACTGAACCCGTTTCCTTTGCGATTTCAAGGCATTCATCAACGAGTGCCTTATCCGGGAAGTACTTTGCAGGTGCGGCTGCCGTGAAGTTAAGACCCATCTTCGCACAGCCAACCATAAGTGAATTACCCATATTGTAACGGGCATCGCCCATGTAAACAAAATTTATACCTTTAAGGTAACCGAAATGCTCCTTGATTGTAAGGAAATCGGCTAATATCTGAGTCGGGTGGAATTCGTTTGTAAGGCCGTTCCACACGGGAACCTTTGAATACTTTGCAAGCTCTTCAACAAGCTCCTGGCCATAGCCTCTGTATTCGATGCCGTCAAACATTCCTGCAAGCACTCTTGCTGTGTCTGCAATGCTTTCTTTCTTGCCGATCTGTGAGCCTTCTGCAAGGTAGGTTGTGTGCATACCAAGGTCATTTGCGGCAACCTCAAAGCTGCAACGTGTTCTTGTGCTTGTCTTCTCAAAGATGAGTGCAATATTCTTGCCCTCGTGGATTCTATGAGCTGTTCCTGCCTTTTTCTTTGCCTTCAGATCTGCGGCAAGGTCGATAAGATATCCTATTTCTTCGCTTGTGAAATCAAGCAGTTTAAGGAAATCTCTGCCTTTCAAGTTTACCATTTGTAGTCCTCCAATATTCGAAAAAGAGGGCGGATAAAATAATCCACCCTTTTTTATCAGTCGATAAAAGTGCTTACATATTCAATCTGCTTCTCAACAGAGTCAATACCTGTACCGCCTGCAGAGATTCTTTTAGCAACGCAGGTTTCGAGAGATATTTCCTTGTAGAGGTCTTCGCAGAAAAGGTCACTATATTTATTATAATCTTCAAGTGACATTGTTTCAAGCACTAAATTATTATCTATACAATATGCAACAATCTGACCAACGATTTTGTATGCACTTCTGAAAGGCATACCCTTCTTTGTAAGATAGTCTGCAAGGTCAGTTGCATTAATGAAACCTTTCTGTGCAGCAGAATACATATTGTCTGTAAGCACAGTCATAGTTTCTATCATCGGCGCAAACACCTTAAGACACTTCTTAACGGTGTCGATGCTGTCAAAGATACATTCCTTATCTTCCTGCATATCCTTGTTGTATGCAAGAGGAATACCCTTGAGCACCGTAAGCATTGTGAAAAGGTCACCGTAAACACGTCCGGTCTTACCGCGGACAAGCTCTGCCATATCAGGATTTTTCTTCTGCGGCATAATGCTTGAGCCTGTTGTGTAACTGTCATCAAGCTCGATAAATTTGAATTCCCAGCTCGACCAAAGGATGATTTCCTCTGAAAAACGTGAAAGGTGCATCATAATTGTTGAATAAGCCGCCATAAGCTCAACACAGAAATCACGGTCAGAAACACCATCGATACTGTTAAGAGTAATGCCGTCAAAGCCGAGAGCCTCAGCAACGAATTCACGGTTTGTGTTATATGTTGTACCTGAAAGAGCACATGAGCCGAGAGGAGAATAATTCATTCTCTTCAAAGCATCTTCAAGTCTGCCGATATCACGTGTAAACATCATTGCATAAGCAAGAAGATGATGAGCAAATGTAATCGGCTGTGCTCTCTGCAGATGAGTATATCCGGGAAGAATGGAAGTTTTGTGAGCCTTTGCCTGCACAAGTATTGCTGCAAGGAGCTTTTTGACAAGAGCTATAATCTCGTTTGTTTCGTCACGAAGGAAAAGACGGATATCAACCGCAACCTGGTCGTTGCGGCTTCTTGCCGTATGAAGTCTTTTACCGACGTCACCGATACGCTTTGTAAGCTCGGACTCAACAAACATATGAATATCTTCAGCGTCCATATCAAAAGCAAGGTCACCGCTGTTAAGCTCGTCAAGAATTGACTGAAGACCTTCGGTTATCTTGTCACAGTCATCATCGCTGATAATGCCCTGCATAGCAAGCATTGCTGCGTGCTTCATTGAACCTGTGATATCCTGCTTATACATTTTGCAGTCAAAATGAATGGAAGAGTTAAAATCGTCAGCCTCTTTATCAAGAGCCTTCTGGAATCTTCCTGCCCACATTTTTTCCATAGTAACTTCTCCGAATTGATTAATTGATTATTTAAGGTTGTTCTTAGCCTTCATCTTAGCATAAACCTTGATGGGAAGACCGTAGAGGTTGATGAATCCTGCTGAATCAGCCTGATTGTAAACGTTATCCTCATCAAATGTTGCGATTTCAGGATCGTAGAGTGAGAACGGTGATGTAACACCTGCGTTAATCATATTACCCTTGTAGAGCTTGAGCTTAACGTCACCTGTAACTGTCTTCTGTGTTTCCTTAACAAATGCAAGGATAGCATCTGTAAGCGGTGTGTACCACTGTGCGTTATATGTAAGCTCAGCAAGCTTCTGAGCAACAAGTGTCTTGTAGTGTGCTGTTTCCTTATCAAGTGTGATTGACTCAAGAACTTCGTGAGCCTTGTAAAGGATAGCTCCGCCCGGTGTTTCATAAACGCCACGGCATTTCATACCAACAAGTCTGTTTTCAACGATGTCAAGAAGGCCGATACCGTTTGCACCGCCGAGCTCGTTGAGCTTTTCAACAAGAGCAACTGCATCCATTTCTACACCGTCAATTGCTGTGGGAACACCCTTTTCAAAGTGGATTGTAACGTATGTCGGAACATCAGGAGCCATTTCAGGAGAAACGCCCATTTCAAGGAAGCCTTCCTTATTGTAAAGCGGCTCGTTTGCAGGATCTTCAAGATCAAGACCTTCGTGTGAAAGGTGCCAGATGTTCTTATCCTTTGAATAGTTTGTTTCGCGGTTAATCTTAAGAGGAACGTTGTGTGCCTCAGCGTATTCGATTTCTTCCTCACGTGACTTGATATCCCACTCTCTCCACGGAGCGATGATCGGCATATCAGGTGCGAAAGCCTTGATAGCAAGCTCGAATCTTACCTGGTCATTACCCTTACCTGTACAACCGTGGCAGATAGCGTCTGCACCTTCTGCGATAGCGATTTCAGCAATTCTCTTTGCAATGGGAGGACGAGCGTAAGCAGTACCAAGGAGATAGTCCTCATACTTTGCACCTGCCTGGATGCCCGGGAATACATAATCCTCAAGGAATTCCTTTGTAAGGTCTTCGATGTATATTTTTGAAGCGCCTGTCTTGATAGCTTTTTCTTCAAGACCTTCAAGCTCACTTGCCTGACCAACGTTACCTGAAACTGCGATAACCTCGCAGTTGTTGTAGTTTTCCTTGAGCCAAGGGATGATGATTGATGTATCAAGACCGCCTGAGTAAGCAAGGACAACCTTCTTTATGTTTTCTTTATTCATAATAAAACCTCCAATATGCATTTCTGCCAACGTTTATGCACATATATTAGCACGTTATGCATAAATATGCAACAGAAAAATTATAAAAAATCACTTTTTGTAAACCTGCACAAGCCACCGCAAAAGAAAGCAAATAATCTATGCAAATTTACGAGTTCATATAAATATAACACTTTTTTCGCCCGATTTCAACACTTTCAGGCAAATTTGATGCAAGAAATTTTCATATATTTTTGATAGGATTTGCGTTTTTGAATATTATTCATAATTATTGCATAAATTCAAGTTTTTTGCATATTTTTGCAATCGTTTCGGTAAATCTTTTGTGAAACATAAAATATGCTGTTACATCTGACAATAATGCCAAACACCCCGACAAATTCGGGTTTATCTGTCTGTTTGTTACCACCTCATCCGCCTCGTTCCTCGGCACCTTCCCCTCAAGGGGAAGGCTGAGAAATTGCGCAAGTCCAAGGCTTCTCCTTGAGGAGAGGCTCCGCCGTAGGCGGTGGTGAGGTGTAGGTTGCAACGCAACCGTTATTATACTTCAGCGTCGCAGACCCTCACTTATTCACTATTACTTCTTACTTTTTACTTTCGGGATTTATCCCAACAAACCCGAATTTGTCGGGGTGCTTGGATTTTGCGAAGCAAAAGACAGAGGGAGAGATAGCAAGAGCTTTTACTACCCCTCAGTCTTGCCTACGGCAAGCCAGCTCCCCTGACAAGTGGAGCTACGCCCTTTTTTAGCTTT
>JAZRNR010000068.1:0-2798 GCA_045648305.1 Acutalibacteraceae bacterium | reverse complement strand
GGTGAAAAAGGTTTACATTCCCGACGGCGAATGGATTCTTACAAAAGACAAAAAAGTTTACACCAAGGGCACATACGAAATCCCAGCAGAAATCAATGAATATGTTGCATTTGTAAAATCAGGTTCAGACGTGATTGAATGTTTTGAATAAAAATAAAACAAATTGGGTTTGTCGAGCTGATTTATTATAACGGTTGCGTTGCAACCTACACCTCACCACCGCCTACGGCGGAGCCTTTTTCTCCGAAAACGGGCACCCCTTTGTCGCTACGCGACATTTCCCCTGTCAGGGGAATCTCCTCAAGGGGAAGCCTTGGATTTACGCAGTTTCTCAGCCTTCCCCTTGAGGGGAAGGGGGACCGCTTGCGGTGGATGAGGTGGAAAATTAAGAACTCCACAAACCCCAATTTATATTTTAGAGAAAAAAGCGGTAGGAAGCACATTTATGCTTTCTACCGCTTAATTTTACAACAATATTCTTCCGCCGATTTCCATTATGAAATCATCGTTTTTTATGATTGAAATGAGCTCGGATTCGTCCTTTGGCAAAACCTTTGTTCTTGTTGCAGAGATACCTTCAAACCCCGGATGGTGGTAATCGGAGCCAACTGTCATAATCTTACCTTCTGCCGCCGCATACTTTGCTGCTACAGCTACCCTGCTGTTATGGTTCTGATGAACGTTGAACGCTTCAATTGCATCAAGCAAATCAGAATTCATCCTTATCATATTGTTTCTGAACGGATGTGCCTGAATCAGGAGCGAACTTTCCTTTTTATACTCTTTTACAAATGTTTCAAGATCCGTATTAAGATAATCAAAAATATCCGGAAGTTCGTCAAGTGTATATCCGAAGAAAAGATAATCGTTATTACTGTGATTATGGAATCTTAATTCTGCACCTGCATAAACTTTTATACCGAGCTTATCACCCGTTTCCTGTGCAAGGTAAATGTCCTTCTTAAACATTTCGATGGTATTTTCTTTTGAACCCGTATAATCTGAATTTGCAATAAAATGGTTTGTTAACGCAATTCCGTCATAGCCTGCTTCTTTGAAAACTCTTACAAGCTCGTCCGCAGGGACTTCGGAGCAACCGCTTGCCGGTGAAGAATGAGCGTGCAACTCCAATCTGTAATGATAAAGATTTTTGAATTCTTCCGTAGCTTTTTTCGGACTTAACATAATATCACTCATTTCTTCTCTAACGCATTGTACATTTTTTCGTAAACCATATCGCTGATTTCACTTGTTTTGAGGTCTGCGATTTCCTCATACGGAATAACATCAACAATATTGAACCTTATCTCTGTTCTTCTGCGGAAACGGTTTTTGTCAATCTCTCTTGTGTTATTGACAACCGCTACAACAATCGGCACTTTCGCCTTTTTTGCAATTTTAAACGAACCGTTTCTGAAAGGAAGTAAGCCCTCGCCTGTTTTGTTTACCCATCCTTCAGGGTAAATACCCATCGCACAGACACCATCCGTTATGTTCTTTACCGCGGCATTGATAGCCTTTACTGCCTCGCGGTTATTTTCACGGTCAAGACCGATACAGCCTGACTTACGGATGTACTTTCCGCCGAATTTTATCTGAAGGTTCTCCTTTTTTGAAACGAATGCAAGATTCTTTTTCCTTAAAGTCCACAGTGCAACCATAGGGTCGTAACTTGAAATATGATTACCGACAAACAGGAATTTTCCGTCATCGGGTACTTTTTCAACACCCGTTGCTTTTATCTTTACCCCTGCAAGCTGAAAATAAAGCTTCAGGGAGTAAAGTAACAGGGTGCGGTATATGTTATGTATATCCGTAACATCTTCCTCATCTATTACAAAAGAAAATACGATAAGGAAAAGCAGATGCAGTCCGCAAAGAATTGCGAGGATAAGAACGTGCATCGGAATAACTGCAACCCACGTCCAGACAGACGAAAGAGGCATTAAATTATAAACAATCAAAAAATCAATAAACGCGGCGATTGACCAATAAAGCTGAAGCATAACCAATTTTCTCCATAAATTTTTTGCCAAAAAGTATTATATCCGATGCGTTTGAAAAATTCAACTCTAACGCATCGGATTTTTTTAATTATTGGCGAAATTGCCCGTATAAAGCTGATAATACTTGCCCTGCTCTTCAATGAGCTTATCGTGATTTCCGCGTTCTATGATTCTGCCTTTTTCAAGAACCATAATAACATCGGAATTCTGAATCGTTGAAAGTCTGTGAGCGATAACGAATACCGTTCTGCCTTTCATAAGGGCGTCCATACCCTGCTGAACAATCGCTTCCGTTCTTGTATCGATTGAGGAAGTTGCTTCGTCAAGGATCATTACGGGCGGATCAGCAACTGCACATCGTGCAATTGAAAGAAGCTGACGCTGACCCTGAGAAAGGTTTGAACCGTTTGAAGTAAGCATCGTTTCATAACCCTGCGGAAGACGTGTTATGAAATCGTGAGCGTTCGCAAGCTTTGCCGCTGCGATACATTCTTCATCCGTCGCATCAAGCTTACCGTAGCGGATGTTTTCCATAATAGTGCCCTGGAAAAGCTTTGTATCCTGAAGCACCATTGCCATTGAATGACGAAGGTCGTTTTTCTTTATGTCCTTTATGGAAATGCCGTCGAGAGTGATTTCTCCGCGGTCAATTTCATAGAAACGGTTGATGAGGTTTGTGATGGTGGTTTTACCTGCACCTGTTGAACCTACAAATGCAACCTTCTGACCGCTGTTAGCTGTGACGTCAATGTTTTTGATTACATCGGTGCCTTCAACATATGCGAAGGTCAC
>JAZRNR010000067.1:0-6137 GCA_045648305.1 Acutalibacteraceae bacterium | reverse complement strand
ATGACTTTAACTGCAGAATATTCTTTTTCACCATTGTTTTCACGGTAACATTTGTAAACTGTTCCGTATGAACCCTTACCGATAACTTTTTCTGTTATCAGATCCTGCCATATCTGCTCGATTTTCATATTATCCCCTCTTCCGTTATTTTTACAGTCACTACACTGATATTATCTTTGCTTCTTTTTTTCATTGCAAGAGCAACAAGTTCTTTACTTACATCTGCGATGTCATATTTGTTCACAGTTTCTTTGATTTCCTCGTGTGTAACCACATCGGTCAGACCGTCGCTGCAAAGCAGAAAGACATCACCTTCCTTTACTTTAACCGCCACAGAATGAGGCTCTATCTGCATTTCAGTTTCTGGAATACCGATATGCTGTGTAAGAATTTTCCCACCGTTACCGTTAACATTCATCGTGTGCTTCACGGAAAGTTCTTTTATCCCTTTGGACGATATTTTAAAAACACTGCTGTCTCCGATATCACAAACAAAAGCTTTTTCGTCGTTAATCTTAACCATTACAGCCGTTGTACCCATACTTTTGATTCCATTTTTATTCATATAATCGCACAAATATCGGTTTGCTGTCATACACATTCTTTTTAGGCTCGCATTCGGCTTTCTGTCAACAAACTCTGATGTCACCCACGCCGTGATATACGATGCAGTTGCACCCTCCTGTTCTCCGCCCATTCCATCAAAAACAGCCACAATCAAAGGAGAGTCTGTTATTATTCTGTCGTGATGTTCAATATGATTAAATTTATTATAAATTCGCGTATCGCCTTCTGAAATGAATATGCAATCCTGATTCTCACAGCGTACTCTGCCAACATCTGAGCACAAAGAATATTCTACAACCATAATTCCAACACATCTTCTTCCTATTTTTCACTTTTAATATTAATCTAAAAAAGTATGTATGTCAAACTAATCTTATATTAATTATATCTTGTATAAATATGTTTCTGTAAAACTGATTTTACACATAAAAAATCAGCCACTGTTCCAAGTTTTTAAACAGTAGTTGTACAATAAATTATGCATATCATAGAAATCACGATCAGATACTCTTTTCACCTTTCTGCCTGAACATAGTAACCCCCGATGCACGGTAAATGCATCGGGGGCTGTGTTTAAATATGCTTATTTAAGAGGCATTGGGATGTAGGAAAGGAGCATTTCGAAGATTGATTTGATAAAGTTGAGAATCATTTCGAAAATGTCAAGCTTTGTATCCTCTGTGTCTGCTTCGGGAGTGTCTTCAGTTTCTGCATCAGCTTCGGGAGCATCTGTTTCGTCTTCAACATCAAGCTCGGGAGACTGATCGATGAGGTCGAGATATTCAACATAAGCTGATGATGTTTCAAGAAGAACCTCTGTCGGCTTTGTCTGGTCAACATTTGCAAGGAGTGCACCTGCCTGATTGAGCAAATCAACATCAAGCTGATCTATCACACCGTCGTGATTACAGTCTGCCGCTGTGTAAACAGCCTCGCCAACATCATCCTTTGTAAGCATTCCGTTTGCAAGACAATCAACGATAATTGCATCCTGACCATCGTACCAGCTGTCGCCGTTGACGTCACCAAATATAACAATTGTGTACGCGTCAACAACTTCCGTACCACGTTTAACATAGACGGTCGAATCAGTTCCGAGGGTACTGTAGCTGAGGTTACAACTCGGGTCAGAAAGTGTAATGAATTCATCAAGCGAATCTGCATTAGCTGTAATACCAGATATCATTCCGTTTTCGTGGTCGATTGTCGCTGTAGAAAGTGCTTCAATTCCGACAACCTTGACTACGCAATAATCTCTCAACCCACCTTCTTTTGATGTAGCAACAATAACCGCTGTACCTGCTTTTATACCCTTTACATTACCGTTTCCGTCAACCGTTGCAATCGAAGTGTTTGTGCTTGACCATACAACACCAGTATTTTCCGCATAAGGAGTGTTGAGCGACGCTGTCAGTGACGATGTGCCTTTGAGATTAAGGATAAGGATATCTTTTTCGATATCAAGAGCTATGTATTCGACATTGATTCCGTTTGCCGTAGCATAGCTGTCAGCATATGAGCCGGCATAACACCAGATTGTAAGGTTTTCACATCCGTCAAACGCACCTGCACCGATTGATGTAACACTCTCAGGGATTGTAACTGTTGTAAGAGATGAGCAATTTCTGAATGCATTAGCGTGGATTCGGCTGACCGATGATGAAAGAACAACGGTTTCAACAATGCTATTGTTTTCAAATGCACCGTAACCGATTTTTGTACCTGCAGATACAAACACATCCGTTGACTCACCACGGTAAGACAAGAGCACATCGTTCTGAACAACAAAGCTCGGTACACCGTTTTCATCCAGAAGGCAGAATTTCATATTATTCGCCTCGGCATAAGTGTGAAGATAAGAATTTTCTTCACAGCAAAGCATAGCTTTGGGGCAGTAATCAAAAAGATATTCGCCAAGTTCCATGTATCCGCTGCTTTTAAAAATCACTTCTTCAAGATTTAAGCACTCGGCAAATGCAGCCTGCCCGATACTTGTTACACTATCAGGAATTGTTATACTTGTAAGACTATCACATCCATAAAAAGATTTATAACCAATAGAAATAATGCTGTTTGGAATGATTAAATCAGTAAGATTAGTACATCCTTCAAATAAAGCATTCGCAATATTACTAATGCTATTTGGAATCTTTATGTTCGTTATTTTTCGGCAACGCAAAAATGCTCCGTCACCTATATAGGTAACACTATCGGGTATTTCTATATTCGGGATACTTTCACATTGACTAAAAGCCGAATCACCGATGCTTCTGACACCATATGGAATGTCTATACTCTTCAATGCATAACAATCTGAAAAAGCGCTGTTTCCAATAGTGGTAACACCTTTAGACACTTCCACACTATTTAAAGCTGTACAATTAAAGAATGCAGCGTTACCGATATCAGTAACGCTGTCAGCTATTACTACATTTTTAAGAGCGTAGTATTGGCTAAACGACCTATCTCCAATAGTTGTTACTCCGTCTTCTATTGTTACCGTTTTAATTGATGTTTTAATGATGTACCAAGGCGCCTCCGATGAAGATGAATAATCCATCATCAGCCCCGTACCGCTGATGATGAGTTCGCCTGTTTCAATGTCAAATGACCAGGTAAGGTTATCACCGCAAGTACCGGACACGGGCATAAATTGAATTGGCACACTTAAACTGTCATTATCCCAGCCTACATACACTTCATTCCATTCAGTTTCAGTTCCCAAATAGTATAAGTTTAAAAGTTTAACGTCTTCAAAAGCACTTTCACCAATGCTTCTCACTTTGTTACTGATTGTTATATTTCTAAGACTCAAGCAACGATAGAATGCGTAGTATTTGACACTTACAACACTGGTGGGGATTGCGTAAGTTTCACTTGTATTACCGCTCGGATAATTTATAAGCACTGTTTTTTCTTTGTCGAACAGTACACCGTACTCATCAGATGAATATACTGTATTGTCTTCATCAACACTGATGGAAGTAAGTCCTTCACAAAATGAGAAAGCGTGAAAACCAATATTTTTAACACTGTCAGGAATCGTTATCTTTTGCAAACTTGTACAATCGTCGAATGCATCATCACTAATACATATAACACCGTCAGGGATCGTATAGTTTTTATATCCGTTTAATGCCGGATATCGAATAAGCTCAGTTTTATCTTTATTGAATAACACCCCGTATTCATCGGATGAATATGCTGTGTTTCCTTCAGCTACATTTATGCCTACAAGTCCGGTGCAACCGTTAAATGCATAATCGCTAATACCTGTAACACTGTCGGGAATGGTTACAACTGTAAGAGCCGTACAGTTTCTAAATGCAGAACTGGCAATACACAGTGTTCCTTCTTTTATTTCATACTCACCGGAAAAACTTTCATCCACTCCGATAAGATGATTGCCAATATAAAGCGCATTGTCTACCCAGTTTGAACGGTCTTTGTAATAACCTGTATCTTTAAACGCAAAGTAACCGATAGAAGTAACACTATCCGGAACTGTTATATCAGTAAGACCTGTACAACCGTAGAATGCATAAGAGCCAATACTTGTAACACTCTCCGGAATGGTTATACTCGCAAGCTTGGAACAGTTATAGAATGCTTCATCACCAAAGCTTATTACACTGTCTGGAATTATTACGACTGTAAGAGCCGTACAGTTTCTAAATGCAGAGCCGGCAATACACAGTGTTCCTTCTTTTATTTCATACTCACCGGAAAAACTTTTATCCACTCCGATAAGATGATTGCCGATATAAAGCGCGTCGTCTTCCCAGTTTGAACTGTCTTTGTAATAGCCTGTATCTTCAAACACATTCTCACCGATGGATATAACACTATCCGGTATTGTTACACTTACGAGGTTGGTGCATCCATCGAAAGCATAACTTCCAATGCTTGTGACACTGTCCGGAATTGTTATACTTGTAAGCTTGGAACAGTTTTGGAATGCTTGTCCTCCTATAGTTCTTACACTGTTCGGTATTGTTACACTAGTAAGGTTTGTGCAGTTTTGAAAAGCAAGTACACCAATATATATAAGACTATCCGGAAAAGTCACACTTGTAAGGTTTGAGCACCCCAGAAATGTGCAATCACCGATGCTTGTTACTCCATTCTCAATCGTTAGGCTTTTGATCGACGAAAGATACCGAAACCAAGGTGCAAGATACACAGTATCAATCTCGTAATTATACATATCTCCCGTACCACTAATTACAATCTCACCGTCGTCATAAAGTGTGTATGTGAGATCAGCTCCACAGATACCACTGTCCGTTACAGTTGCAGCACTTGCTTTCGGTGTGAAGTCAAGCCAGTCAAAGTTGAGCCAATAAAGGTTCAGCTCCATTCCAACAAACCCGCTCAGCGGTGCGGCGGTGAGTACCATAACCGCCACCATAAGCGAGGCAAAAAACTTTTTGAACATTTTCTTCATTTCACCATCTCCAAAACACATTCATTCAAAGTTTAATATCGTCAAGTTAATACATTCAGGCTGAATGCATAGACATAAAATCCGTGTAAATGGGCGTAGTTTATATACAATAACATACTATCACAAGTACTGTTTAATTTCAACAATATATTCCTTCACGTTTTAAACAGCCTGTTAACACATTAGGATTTGGTTGGATTTGATCGTCAAATTCGGGTTTGTAGGAATCTTTGATTTTGCACAATCTATCCCTGTGCTCGTAGGGACCGGCCTCCCGGACGGTCCGCAGATTCTACCGAGTTAACGGACGGTCGAGGACGCCCGTCCCTACGCAGTTGATTGAAATAGGGTTCGTAGGGTCGCGCATTGCACTACCGCTGAATCAAGCACTTTTTACGGACGACCAATGGTCGCCCCTACGATGATGATTTGAACTCTGTTCTACAAACCCAAATTTGTCTTAAACTTTTAATGTTTATTGTCTAATAAATATTGAAATAAAAAAAGTTTAATGTTATAATTAATCGATTATATCGCACGGCGATAGGTTAATTTAAAAGCAAGGAGCGTAATTATGGCGAATGATGCAAAGAAGACCATCCCTTCAGTTGAAGGTATGGAAGCCCATATCGACACCTGGCGTGGTCTTATCAAAAACAAACAGCGCGGTATTTTTGCCTTTGATGAGCTTGCTGAAATCAAGCTTAAGACTCTCAAAAAGAGAATCTACACTGATTTTGAGCTTACTGACGCATGGAAGATGCGTGAATGCAATTACAAGGATATCGGCGACTATGAATTTTTCTATGACGAGTGGAAAGAGCTTAACGTTGGCGACTACTGGGGCGGTAACGGCGTAAGTGCTTTCTTTAAGAATAAGATCGTTATCCCCGAGAAGTTTGAGGGTAAGAAAGTTTCTCTCTATGTTTACTTCGGCGGTGACTCTCTTGTTTCCGTTAACGGTGTCCCCTTCCAGGGTCTTGATCCCTTCCGTAACGCAGTTGTTCTTACAGACTGCGCTAAGGCAGGCGATGTTTATGACATCGATATCGAGTCATACTTCGTATGGCACTCAAACGAAAGCACACTCAAAAAGCTCGAATGCTCTTTCATCGCTACAACT